>JAUYDN010000104.1 GCA_030691775.1 Dehalococcoidia bacterium | reverse complement strand
AACGCCACGAAATGAAAACTATGACTGAGGCTGATATATCCCTATTCCTGAATGAAGCACGGAAAGGCGAATATTACAGTTTGTTTTTCACTTACTTATTCACCGGGCTGCGTAGGAGTGAGGGTTTAAGTCTGCATTGGAGTGATGTAGACTTATTAGGCTGCCAGTTATCGGTAAATAAGACAATGCAGGTTATGAATAAGACGGTAACATTCAAAGCGCCTAAGACTTCCAGTTCCCGCCGTCAGATTGCTTTAACTCCAAGCACCTGCGTTGTGCTGAGGCTTCACAGAGAAGCACAGGATGTGGTAAGACAAAGAACTGGACTCCCACCGGTAACTGATAACGACCTGGTATTCTGCCAGTATGACGGTAGCTCACTATTGCCGGATAGCATTACCCACGCATGGATTAAGTTAACTCGCCGTTGCGGTCTTGACGGCGTGAGGCTTCACGATGCACGGCACACCCATGCTTCTTTGATGCTTAAAGGTGGAGTAAGCCCAAAGGTCATTCAGGAAAGGTTAGGGCATTCCAGCTTTTCTACTACGATGAACCTCTATGCTCACGTCAGCCCGGGGATGCAGAAAGAAGCCGCTAATCGCTTTGATGATATGGTTATCGGTAGAGATAAATTCGTGACCATTCCGTGACCATAAGGAATTATGTCTAGTAGCGAAACTTTACAATAAATTATAATTAGCTACAAAAGGTGGTATCCCTGGTCGGATTCGAACCGACGACCCGCTGCTTAGAAGGCAGCCGCTCTGTCCGTCTGAGCTACAGGGACTCCCGATTCTTAATTTATCACCGTTAGCACCTATCGTCAAATATTTACCACCGCCACATGCCCAGGACCACCAGTGCGCAGAGCACAACCCCGGCGATGATTGCCCCCACCCACCCCAGCAGTGAAAGAGTGGTGACAATTACCCCGGCAATCACCACGCCCACCAGTATAGACAAAAAAGCACGCCAGAACGGAAGCCCGAGAACGACTGCCGCCAGTGCCCCGGTCCAGGCGCCGGTAAGCGGTAATGGAATCCCCACGAAAATCGCCAGCCCGATGCGCTCGTATTTCTGGATGACCGCGCTCCGCTTACGCGTCCGCTCGAACAGCCAGTCGAAAAACCGCCGGAAAACCGGCACCCGTCTCAAGATTTTCACCCCGCCGTCAAGAAAAAGCAGGATGAACGGCACGGGTAGCATATTGCCGATGAACGCAATCAGGAAGGCTTTGTACCAGACGAAGTCGAAGGTGTTGATAGCGACGGGAATAGCCAGCCGGAGCTCGAAGATAGGCAGGGCGGCAATGAGGGCGATAATCAGCTCACGGGCGATATCGAGGTTGAGGAGGTCGTTGAGTGACACTATGCTCCTGTGCGACCGGCTTTAGAATTGAGTGTAACAGACGGATGATTTGACGTCAATTGAGAGTTAAAACATGTTTATTATTGTCATTCTCAGGCTTGACTTGAGAATCCGGACACCAACTTTTTCTGGATTCCATGTGGAGTTTACCCGCCTATGGTGGGCTGGAATCGGTCATGCCGATTGCATCGGCACCACGAAGTATGAAAATCGGGGTTGTCATTCTGGAGTCCCGATGGAATCGGGACGAAGAATCTCAGGGAGGGGTAGGCGACTCCATGATTCAACTCCCCTCCTCCAGATTCTTCGTCGTCCCGATAAGGAATAAAGGAATTATCGGAACTCCTCCAGAATGACAATAACGGCTGGTCCATGTTTTTTAGTAATGACAACGCATCATTGCTAATTGCCCTCTCACTACCAAATACCTTAATGTATTACCGAGCTTGTAAATTTGCGGTTGATTTTATGTTTAATCCCGCTTGTTTATCTTGACAATAGTTCGTGGAGATTGTTACGATTAGGTCAATCGACACATGGCAAAAATGCTGGATTCCATTCAGAAGCCGGGTGACCTGAAGCACCTGACTCCGGCACAACTGGAACAGCTCGCCTCAGAAATCAGGGATGAGCTTGTTTCCGTGGTCTCCGCCAATGGCGGACACCTCGCCTCCAACCTCGGCGTGGTCGAGTTGACGATTGCGCTACACCGTATCTTCGATAGTCCCCGGGATAAAATCATCTGGGATGTCGGGCACCAGGCATATGCGCACAAACTGCTCACCGGCAGACGGCAGAAATTCCACACTTTGCGTCAGCACGGTGGGCTTTCCGGTTTCACCTCGCGGTCGGAGAGCGAACACGACCCGTTTGGCGCCGGGCACGCCAGCACCTCGGTGTCCGCCGCCCTCGGAATGGCGGTCGCCCGCGACCTTGCCGGGGATGATTACAATGTCATTGCCGTTACCGGTGACGGGGCTATTACGGGCGGTATGGCGCTCGAAGGACTAAACCAGGCGGGGCATCTCGGTTCCCGCCTTATTGTTATTCTGAACGATAACGATATGTCCATCTCCCCTACGGTAGGCGCTTTCGCCCGTATGCTTGACAGGATTCGGTTCGACCACCGTTATCTCATCGGCAAGGAAAAAAGCCAGCGACTTATCACGCGTATGCCACTGGGGAAAAAAGCCTGGCGAGCCGCGCTGACGGTCGAATCGTGGGTCAAAGGGATTATCAAGCCAACCACCATCTGGGAAGCCCTTGGGTTCACCTACATGGGACCGGTAGACGGTCACAACCTGAAAGCCCTGGAAAGCGCCCTCCAGCGTGCCCGCGAGTTCAAGGCGAATCCAATCCTGGTGCACGTGGTGACCACCAAAGGCAAGGGTTACCAGCCGGCTGAAGGCGATGCCGTCTATTTCCACGGCATACCTGCCAGGAACGGCGGGAAAAAAGCCGCACCGACTTATAGCGATGTCTTCGCGGAGACGGTGCTCAAACTGATGCATGAGAACCCGCGTGTGGTAGTCATCACCCCTGCCATGCCGGAAGGCAACTCGTTGACAATTGTGCAGGCGGAGCTTCCCGGCCGCGTTTTCGATGTCGGTATTTGTGAACAGCACGCCGTGACTTTTGCGGCTGGGCTGGCAACACAGGGCTACCTGCCTATCGTCGCTATCTATTCCACCTTTCTCCAGCGTAGCTACGACCAGATTATCCACGACGTGTGCCTCCAGGAACTACCGGTGGTTTTTGCCATCGACCGCGGAGGTATTGTCGGCGATGACGGCAAAACGCACCAGGGCGCTTTCGACCTGTCATATTTAAGTCTCATACCCAATCTCATCGTTTCTGCCCCCAAAGACGAAAACGAGCTACAGCATCTGCTATTTACTGCTACCCGTGCTCGTAAACCGATGGCGGTGCGCTACCCGCGGAGTGCCGGGTTAGGCGTCGCACTGGATGAAAAATTCCAGGAGTTACCCATCGGTAAAGGTGAAATACTGCGTCACGGAAATGACGCCGCGATTATCGCCATCGGTTCGATGGTTGCGCCAGCGCTGGAAGCCGCCTGCCTGCTGGCGGGGAATGGTGTGGAAGTTTCAGTGGTCAATGCGCGCTTCGCCAAGCCGCTGGACAATGATTTGATACTGGAGGCCGCCAGTCGGACCCATCGGCTGGTGACCATCGAAGAGAACACGCTCCAGGGCGGTTTTGGCAGCTACGTCACCGGTGTCATCAGGCAGGCGGGCATGCAGGATGTGCAGATAAAGTGCCTGGGTCTGCCCGATAGGTTCATCGAACACGGCCCCCAGGTATTTCTCCGCTCAAAATACGGTCTGGATGCAAGCGCCATCGTCAAAGAAGTGCTTACGTTCGTCCGTTTACACGATAACAAAGCTATCCGGCTTTGAAATACAGGATTCATTCCCTGCAATCTACAGTCCAGCAAAAACTTACTTGAAGGGTGATGAATGGAAAAGAAAACTGTCCGGGATATCGATGTTAAAGGTAAACGGGTGCTGTTACGGGTAGACTTCAACGTCCCGATGGATGAAACGGGGAAAATACTGGATAACAGCCGTGTTTACGCCAGCATCCCGACGATTCAATACCTTGTAAACCACGGCGCCAGGGTAATTATCGCCGCCCACCTGGGCAGACCAAAAGGGAAGCCGGATAGCAAGTATAGTCTCAGGCCGGTCGTGCCCCGATTGTCAGGCATGCTCGGACAGCCGGTTGGTTTCGCAGAGGACTGTATCGGACCGGAAACAGAAAATCTGGTCAACGGGATGAAGAATGGCGATGTGCTTCTGCTGGAAAACGTGCGTTTCCATGCCGAAGAGGAAAATGGCGACCCGGCGTTTGCCAAAGCCCTGGTTAAACTGGCGGATATTTACGTTGACGACGCGTTCGGTACTGCCCACCGCAGTCATGTTTCGATTATTGGTGTAACGAAATACCTGCCTGCTTTTGCCGGTCTCCTGCTGGAAAAAGAGCTGGCGACACTGGGCGGACTGCTCACTAACCCGGCGCACCCGTTCGGCTCGCTACTCGGTGGGGCGAAGGTGAGCGATAAAGTAGCATTGATGGAGAATATGCTGAAAGGCAGGGTGGACTTCTTCCTGGTGGGGGGTGGTATGGCGGCGACATTTCTGAAAGCCTGCGGGTACGAGATAGGACAATCGCTGTTCGAGGAAGACAGGGTGGCAGTGGCGACCGGTCTGATACAGGAAGTTAAGGGCAACGGGGTACAGTTGATTTTACCTGTGGACGTCGTCGTTACCGATGAAGTCAGTGAAAAAGGTATACACCGGACGGTAAGCGTCGATAAAGTCCCGAAAGATATGAAAATCGTGGATATCGGTCAAAAGACCATAGAGCTGTTCAGTGCGGAGCTGAAGAAATGCCAGACCATCTTCTGGAACGGTCCGATGGGTGTATACGAAATCCCGCAATTCGCGAGAGGCACGGAGGCAATGGCAAAAACGATTGCCGGTTTGCACGCCCGGACTATCATCGGCGGCGGCTCAACGGCAGAGACTGTTATCAATATGGGACTGGCTGGGAAAATGACCTTCATCTCCACTGGCGGCGGCGCCACCATGTCTTTTCTTAGCGGTGAAACAATGCCCGGTGTAGAAGTTCTACTGGATAAAGAGCAGGTGTAACGGTGTTCACACAGGATATGCTCCGGTCAATCGCCCGCGCTACACCGAGTAAAATCGTCTTGCTGGTGCTCGACGGGCTGGGTGGTTTGCCCGACCCGAAGACGGGTAAAACAGAACTGGAGACTGCCAACCTGCCGAACCTGGACCGGCTGGCGCGGCAGGGGGTCTGTGGTTTGAGCGTCCCTGTGGGACCGGGTATCACTCCGGGAAGCGCGCCGGGACACACTGCCCTGTTTGGCTACGACCCGCTCACCTTGAACATCGGCAGGGGCGTGCTTGAAGCCGTAGGCATCGACTTTCCTATCGAAAAGGAAGATGTGCTGGTGCGGGGCAATTTCTGCACAATTGATAAAGACGGCAATATCACCGACAGGCGCGCCGGACGCATTTCCACAGAGTTGAACGCCGGCCTTTGCCCTCTGCTTGAAACGACGATACAGGGCGTGCGGGTGCTCACCGCGCCGGTGAGGGAGTACCGGTTCGTTATCGCTTTCAGGGGTACCGAACTATCTCCCGAAGTCACGGAGTCCGACCCGCAGGTAACCGGAGTTCCGCCTGAACCTGTCAAAGCGTTAACACCCGAAGCCAACAAAATGGCGCGCATCGCCAACCAGTTCGCAGAAATCGCGAAATCCGTGCTAAAAGATAAACATCCGGCGAATATGGTACTCATGCGCGGCTTTTCCCGGAGACCCGAGTTGCCCGGTATGAACGAAATCTACCGGCTCAAGCCGGCGGTAATCGCCACCTATCCGATGTACCGCGGACTGGCAAGGCTGGTGGGGATGGATGTGTTGCCCACCGGTTCTACGTTCGAGGATGAGGTGGTGACACTGAAAAAGCACTGGGAAGAATACGACTTCTTCTTTGTACATGTGAAAAAGCTGGATGCAGCGGGTGAGGACGGCGATTTTGCGCGTAAGGTGCAGGCGGTGGAAGAGGTGGATAAGTCGATTCCCGGTATTACGAATCTGAAACCGGATGTGATTGTGGTGACTGGCGACCATTCCACGCCGGCATTATTAAAAGCCCATAGCTGGCACCCGGTACCCACACTGCTTTATTCTCGTTACTGCCGCTTTGATGCCGTCACCGAGTTTACGGAATCCGCGTGCCTGCGGGGCGGGTTGGGGATTTTCCCGGCTTCCCAGCTGATGTCCCTGATGATGGCGAACGCGTTAAAGCTGGCAAAGTACGGAGCCTAGACGTCACCCTCAAAATACCACCCCCTCCAAAATCTCAAATCACAAGGCTTGTCCTGAACTCGATTCAGGATACAATTACCAAACAATATCTAATTCAATTCGAAGTTTGAAAATTCGACCTGGTCAATAAAAATGCTTGCCGCCTCCGGTGGGTTTCGTCTCGCTCGGTTTGAGATAAATCACTTGTCTGTTAACACGTTTCAAAGCGAATTTCCAAATCCGGTTAACTCTTGTTTACGGCGAGACTCCACCCACCCTGCGCATCGTATCGTTTTGGCCAGCATTCGCTACTTTCATTTTGTAATCCATTATCCGATGGGGTGGAAAATGGGAATCCCCCGATTCATCATCTATCAGTCGTGAAAAACCCATCCAAAACACCGAATTCCAATTATATTACCTAGAAAATAGTCTATCTTGTCATTCTGGAGGAGTCCCGATCCTCCTGTACTTTATCGGGACGACGAAGAATCTGGTGGCGGGGGAAAATCGCACCTCCCTGAGATTCTTCGCGGAGTTTACCCTGAGCGATTATGAAGGGCTCCAGAATGACACCTCCATTTTCATTGTTCGTGGGTGGCGCCACGGCGCCATGACGGATTGGTAACATTATCCGCGCGGATGATGCGTTTTCCCCTCGTGCTTTTCCTCCTGTTTCTCTCCGGACTTGTGCTCGTACGTGGTTAACCCGTTGACGGTACCAGGGACACTATCAAAATACAGCCTGCGTGCCGGGTACTCGATCCGGATACCTTCTTGCTGAAATCGCTTGTTCAACTCTTTGATAAACTCATGTTTCAGGATGTATTGGGCGGCCCGGTCCACTCCTTTCAGCACCACCGCGAAATTGATATTGGAATCACCGAACTTATTGAAACGGAGTACGGGTTCGAAGTCTTTGGCACCGGCGGGATTTTCCTTGAGGAGTTTTCTGGCGACATCGAGCGTCACTTTTTCCACTTTATCCAGGTCTGAACTGTAGCTGACACCGCAATCGATGGCGAAGAGCATAGAAGCTTCCGGTTTCTCGTAATCCGTGACGATTGCCTCGGAGAGTTTGGAGTTAGGGATGACGACAAGATTGCCCTGCCAGTGCCTCAACTTGGTGGTCCGCCAGCCGATGTCTTCCACCCAGCCCTCCGGTCCGCCATCCATGGAGATGTAATGCCCCTTGCGGATGACGGCGTCTGTTATGACATATGTGCCAGCGAGGAAATTGATGAGAGTCGATTGTAACGCGAGCGCCACTGCCAGGCCGCCGATTCCCAGGCCTGCAAGGATGGGGCTGATTTCCATGCCGAGCTGGTCGAGAATCAATATCAGGGCGATGCCGTAAATAATGACATCGGCGATGCGTTTGAAGATGGGGACGAGGCGGTCGTCGACATCGGATTGAGTGCGAGTAGCAACTTCGGTGCCGTACCAGGTCAGCAGGGCATTGACCACCCGCACCACCGCTACAGCCGCAATGATGATGTAAAGAACGGCAAAACCCTGGTGGATGTACTTATCGTAAGGGTCAAGCTCGGTCAGCCGGGCGAGTGCAATCCATAAACCAGCCGCGATGAGCGCGGTGAAGACCGGACCTGTAAGCGACTTGTTAATCAGGTCATCGAGGGTGGTTTTGGTGCGGTGGGCAAGTAATCTTACGATGCCGGAGAGGATGATACGCGAAAGAAATGCCAGCGCCAGGAAAACGGCGAATATCCCCGCGGAGATACCCCACCGGATGAAATCAGCCTGGGTTGGTTCGAAGGCGAAGTTCATATTCTGTAACCCTTTCTTTACGATGTATGCAATTGCTATCAGACGATTATGCTTGAAAAACAGGACATCATTTGCATAATACGGCTGGTAGGGCGGGGTGTCAATACAGAGTTAGCCTTGTGTCATGTGAGCTAACCGATAGCAGTTTCTTGTTCTCGTTTTATCGATATGATAAATTGTTACCGTAGTTGCAGATAAGGATGGTGGAGACTAAGGTTGAGCACACTTCATGTTTTCATTGACGTATCGGGCAGCTACGATTTTTCTAGCAAAGGTACAAAATATTCATTTATCGTGTTTTCGGTGGGTTCGCCGGCGGGCACCATTATCCACACGGTGCGGGGCGCGGTCAGTTTCTGCGTTAACTGCCTTATGGAATCGGCGCCGACTGCGCTTTTTTTCACCACGACATCCTGCGCCGTCTTATCGCGGTTGTAAGCAACGATGCGGTGTCCGCCGGTTAAAAGACGTTGCGCCATGTTGCCTCCCATCCGCCCCAGCCCGATTAAACCCAGTTCCATCCTCGTTCTCCGTCAGGCTATTGCATCTGCCAGTTTCATTATCGATTCCGGGTCACCCAGCGGGAGATGGACCCTCACTACCCGCCTTCCCAGCGCTTGAAGCGTTTGAAGTCGCCACCCTTACGCACCATGTCCTCCAGTCCGCTGATATAAGCGGACACGACCTGCTCGTAAACATCCAGCGAGAAAATGAGGGTCACATTGACATTGATACCTTCGCCCGTAAGCTGACGGATGGCGGGTATGCCTTGTGGTGTCGCTGGTACTTTTACCATGACGTTAGGTCTGGCGAGAGCGCGGATGTAATCGAGCCATATCGATTGTCCGAGCTTTTGCGCTTGATGGACCGGATTCACCCCGCTTCTCCTTTATCCCCGCCCTGTAATGCCTGCCGCTCGATGTCCAGTAGTTTTTGCAGGCGGCGGCGGTGCCGTTCTTCGCCGCTAAAGCGGGCATTCAGAAAAGCGACTGTCAACTCGTATGCCATCTCGATGCCGATAACCCGCGCGCCGAGGCAGAGGACGTTCATATCGTCGTGCTCAACGCCCTGGTGGGCGGAATAGGTATCGTGGCAGAGGCAAGCCCTGATTCCCGGCACCTTGTTAGCGGTGATGCAAGCGCCGACGCCACTGCCGCACACCAGTATGCCGCGCGTGGCTCTACCGCCGGCTACCGCTTGCGCCACCGACAGGGCGAAATCGGTGTAATCATCCGCAGGGTTGTATTCATATGCGCCCGCATCAGCCACCTCATAATCCTTAGCCAGCCTGGAGAGTAGCTGTTCCTTCATCTCGAAGCCGCCGTGGTCGGCACCGATTACCACGCTGAGTTTTTTCATTTGCTCCCGCCCATCAGCCGTTCCATTTCGCTCACCAAACGCCCGGCTGTCAGTCCGAGCTTTTCGAACACTACCTCACCCGGCGCTGAGACCCCGAAATGTGACACCCCGATAATTGTCCCTTCAGGACCGACATATCTTTCCCATCCGAATGGACTGCCGGCCTCTATCGAAATGCGCTTTTTGACTTCAGTCGGTAAGATACTGTTTCGGTACTCCTGAGTTTGGGATTCGAACAGCTCCCAGCTCGGTAGAGAAACGACCCGCGCGGCAATGCCTTTATCCTTGAGTTGCATACCAGCTTCCAGGGCGATGGGCACCTCCGACCCGGTGGCGATGAGGATGACATCAGGCTCGTTGCCTGCTTCCCAGAGGATGTAGCCGCCGCGCTGTACTCTGCTGGCAGGTGCCAGCTTCGAACGGTCGAGCACGGGCAGGTTCTGGCGGGTCAATACCAGCGCCGTCGGTCCATCACGGCGTTCGATGGCAATCTTCCACGCTTCCGCGGTCTCGGTGGCATCAGCCGGACGCAACGTAACCAGGTTGGGCACCGCCCGCAGGCTGGCAAGCTGTTCTACAGGCTGGTGTGTGGGACCGTCCTGACCCAGCCCCACCGAATCGTGGGTAAAAACATATATCACCCGTATACCCATCATTGCGGCGAGTCGTACCGGCGGTTTCATGTAGTCGTAAAATATCAGGAACGTGGCGGTGTAAGGGATGTTACCGCCGTGCCGTGACATGCCGTTGGCGATTGCCCCCATGGCGTGCTCCCTGACGCCGAAGTGCATATTGTGCCCGCAGTAGTTATCCGGTCCGAAGTCGCCGGCGTTTTTAAGGAGGGTCTTGGTTGAGGGCGCCAGGTCGCCGGCGCCACCCATCAGCGCATGGACGCGCTCGGCAATGACGTTCATCACCCTGTTAGAGGCGTCACGGGTGGCGATGGGCTTTTCCTGGGCTTGAAACAGGCTATCGAGACCTTTATCCCAACCCTTCGGCAGTTCGCCGTTCAGGTCGGCTTCAAGCCGCCGGGCATCTTCCGGGAAGGCTTTGCGATATTCTTCCAGCCGCCTGAACCACTCTTTCTGGTCGCGTTCACCGTGTTCCAGGGCTTTACGGGAGTGTGCCAGTGCTTCCTGCGGGACTGTGAAAGGTTCCGCGTAGTCCCAGCCCAGTGCTTTCTTGGTGAGCTTTGCCTCTTCGGCACCGAGCGGTTCACCGTGTACGATACCGGTATTTGCTTTGTTCGGACTCCCATAGCCAATGATAGTACGGCAGACGATAAGGGTTGGCAGGTCGGATTGCGCCCGCGCCAGCCTCAAAGCGCCATCGACGCTATCTTTATCCATTCCATTTATCGGTCCGATAACATTCCAACCGTAGGCACGGAACCGCTTACCGACGTCCTCGGTGAACGTAATATCGGTGTTCCCCTCGATGGAGATGCCGTTATCATCATACAGGACGATGAGCTTGCCCAGCCGCATCGTTCCGGCAAATGAGGCGGCTTCTGAGCCAACGCCTTCTTCCAGGTCGCCGTCGGAGGCGATGACGTAGGTATAGTGGTCGATAATTTCGTACCCGGGCTTGTTGTAATGCGCGGCGAGCCATTTTTCCGCCACTGCCATACCCACCGCGTTGCCGAACCCCTGCCCGAGTGGCCCGGTAGTTACCTCGACGCCGGGTGTCACACCGAATTCCGGGTGACCTGGAGTCTTGCTGCCCCACTGCCGGAAATTCTTAATATCATCGATGGTCAGGTCGTACCCGGTGAGGTAGAGGAGTGCGTAGAGTAGCATCGAGGCGTGCCCGCAGGAGAGGACGAAGCGGTCGCGGTTCTGCCATTCGGGGTCGCGCGGATTATGCTTGAGGAACCTGTCCCAGAGCACGTAAGCCAACGGCGCCGCGCCCAGCGGCGCCCCCGGATGCCCGGACTTCGCTTTTTCCACGGCATCGACCGCCAGGAAACGGATGGTGTTGATGCATAGTTCATCAAGCGTGCGGTTTTCACTGCTCATATCTGCTTACCTCGTTATCATGCACCGGATTATCTGAAAACAGGCTTTAATACCGTGAGGTAAACAAATCATAGCACACCCATTTGTATAACGCAGGGAGACTACTCCTACTACGTTATGTCATCGCGAGTCCCGATACAATCGGGACGTGGCGATCTCCGGGGGAGGGTGCCTCCCTTCTCTGAGATTGCTTCGCCTGCGCTCGCAATGACTGGAGGCGGCATGCACGCTCGCCTTACATCAGGCATTCCGTCCCACTTAACATAGTAGTGTAGTGTCTCCGAAATAACTTGACAATTACACATGGAGTGTGGTGCCACGGACGAAATATGAAAATGATGGTTGCAAAGGGTGGGAAAGCAAGATGACTGCCAACTTGCACAAGGGAGTCGAGAGGGGCTGACGCCCCTCTCGAAATAGTTCTTCCCCTT
>JAUYDN010000066.1 GCA_030691775.1 Dehalococcoidia bacterium | reverse complement strand
GATGTTGGATTCCAGCAAAAGCTGGAATCCAACATCCACAAAACTGTCATACCAGCGAAGGCTGGTATCCAGAGGAAAACAACGCTCTATGATAGTAAAAATCATTTTCGGACAACCTGATTTAAGGTGAGGGCGACTTTTTTCTCGTAGTGGTATCACTCTCACCCGGACCTTCTCCCATCAAGGGAGAAGGAACTTTGGCGAGGCTAAAGAAATCCACGGTTTACGGTAATCGGTGATTAGTTTGCAGTTAACCGACTGAGACTGGCGGCTCTGGCGGCTCGAAATAGCTTACCGTTCGGTTAAGATTTATCGAATAGGAGAGACACACAATGTTGACCATTGAGACGGAGTTCGTGAAGGAGGGAATAAGCAATGAAAAAGAAAAGGGCAAATGAGGAACTTCGCGTTATTTCAAGATTCGTAGAGATAATTAGTGAGGGGCAAGCCAAACTACGCAAGTCTTTGAACCAATCTAAACCTCAAGGTGAGGTATGACTTTGGCGAGAGATGCATTATTAGAAACTATGGTATCCATCAAGGACATGAAGATGATACCTATCATCAGTATTTGTTCCGGAGATGTCTGTGGAAACTTATCACGTAATTGTGATAACAACTTCTCCTCATCGGGGCTTTCCCCAGCCTTTATTGCTTCCAGACCACTAGAAACGTTACTTAATCTCTTAGACATGCTTTCAAAAAACGTGCCGATTAACTCATCTGCTGTTAATCCGATAGCCATATCTACCCCCTATCATTCAGTTTCAGGCATTATATCAGCAATCCATCCAAAAAGAACAGAACCCGAAATAGCTGTCACTTGATTATTGATAGGCGATACTTATAAAATAGCTTACGTGCCGGGATGGCGGAACAGGCAGACGCAGCGGACTTAAAATCCGCCGGAGTAACATCCGTGTGGGTTCGACCCCCTCTCCCGGCACCAGAGGAGAAAATGCCAACTAACAAGATACAAACTTCAAACAATTCCAAATGAATAAAAGTGAAAAGCTGAAAATAGTTCCGTTTTTGGTATTGAGATTTTGGTTATGATTTGGTTCTTGGAATTTGGGATTTAATAATACGATGGCACAGTGGCTGATTGTACTGCTCGGGTACGTGATGGGAATGTGCCCCACCGCCTATATCTTCAGTAAGAAAATGCTGGGAAAGGATATCCGCAGGCTCGGCGATGGCAATATGGGCGCCCGCAACGCCTATTTTGAAATCAGCCCTAATATCGGCATCCTGGTGGCGGTTATCGATGGTGCCAAGGGCTTGCTGGCGGTGCTGGTCGCAAAATGGCTGGGCGCCTCCCAAACAGTGGCAATGGCGACGGGTCTGGCTGCGCTGACGGGGCACAACTTCCCATTCTTTCTCAAATTCCGGGGCGGGCGTGGCGCCGCGACTACCATCGGTGTTCTGCTGGCACTGGAACCTGTCCCGGTGCTCATCGTGGGTGTCCCGGCGATTCTTACCCTGCTCATCGTCAGGAACGTGACAATTGCGAACGCGGTAATTTTCTGTGGTTTGCCCCTGGTCTCCTGGTGGCTGGACGTGCCGGGTGTACTGATTGTCTACGGTATGGCGCTACCGAGCCTGGTGGGTATCACGCACTTTTTCCGCACGCGGCACGCAGAGAAGCCGGCCGGGGCAGGAACAGCATAACCCCCATCCCTGAACACCACCCCGAAACTCTAATATCGAAATCCGAAATCCGAAACAAATCTGAATAAAATTTCAATTCCACAATTATCGAATATTTTGTTTTGAGTTGTTATTTATTGGCAAATTGCCTGGTTATTGTTTACTGAATCAAGTCCCGACTGAATCGGGATGGCGACAAAGTCGCTCATTCAGGACAAGCCTTGTATCTTTGTAATTCCGCTGATTCAGGTGTTCTTTCGCAGTAATACCGACCTCACGGCGTGTTCGATGTTCTTTGCGGTGAGTCCATATTTCTCCAGAAGTTCAGCCGGTTTACCGGACTCTCCGTAGCTTTTCAGCGCAACAAACTCCATCGGCACCGGACGAGTCCTCACCACCACCTGTGCCACACTGCTACCCAGACCGCCATGCTCCAGGTGCTCCTCTACGGTAACAATGGCACCCGTATCCACGGCGGCATTGACAATCGACTGCGCATCGAGCGGGCGGAGCGTTGCCATATTGAGCACCCGGCAATCGATACCGTCCAGTTTCAGCCTGTCCGCCGCCTCCAGCGCAGGCGCCACCATCAACCCCATGGCGATAATGGTTGCCTGCGTCCCATGTCGTAACTGCTCAGCCCTGCCCAGCAAGAATTTATAGCTTTCGTCATGGATAAGCAAGGACTCCGGACGGCAGAGTCTTATGTAAAACGGACCGGTCGTAGTCGCCGCGGCGGTGACCGCCCGCGCGGTCTCGATGGCATCCGAAGGCACCAGCACCGTGAACCCCACCAGACTGCAAGCAAGCGCCAGGTCCTCGATTGCCTGGTGTGACATCCCATCCTCGCCGACAGTAATGCCGCTGTGGGTCATGACGATTTTAACATTGAGATGCGGCTGGGCAACGGAAACACGGAGCTGGTCGAAGCAACGTCCCGGCGCAAACACGGCAAAGGTGCTGGCAAAGGGAATCTTGCCGCTTGCCGCCAGCCCGGCCGCAAGTCCAATCATATTCTGCTCGGCGACGCCGCAGTTGAAGAACCGGTCAGGGAACTCCGAAGCGAAGAAATGCGTCATCGTCGAATGGGAAAGGTCGGCGTCCAGTGCGACAATATCAGGGTATTTTCTGCCAAGCTCGAGCAGTGTCCTGCCATACGCCTCACGCAGAGAAGCGGTCTTTGCCATTTTACGCCAGCTCCTTCAGGGCGATTTCCAGTTGCGCCTGGTTCGGCGGTTTGCCGTGGAAATCAACATTGTGCTCCATATAGCTGACGCCCTTCCCCTTGACAGTCCGGGCGATAATTACGGTTGGCTGGCGTTTGACCGCTTGCGCGTGCTCAAAGGCATCGATAAGCAGGTTGAAATCATGTCCATCGGTCTCAACTGTATGCCAGCCGTAAGCGCGCCACTTATCAGGAAACGGCTCCAGGTTCATTACGTCTTTCGTCCAGCCGTCAATCTGGAGACCATTCCTATCGACGACCGCCACCAGGTTATCCACCTTGAAGTGCGCCGCCGCCATCGCCGCTTCCCAGACCTGCCCTTCCTCGCACTCCCCGTCTCCAAGCAGGGTGTAGACACGGTACGGTTTTTTATCAACCCTGCCTGCGAGCGCGCAACCAACTGCGAAGGACAGCCCTTGCCCCAGCGAGCCGGCGGACATTTCCACGCCCGGCAGTCCCATATGCGTGTGCCCCTGTAAACGGCTATTGATTCTACGAAAGGTCATCAGCTCTTCCACCGGAAAATACCCGCACTCTGCCAGTACCGAGTAAAGCACCGGGGAACAATGTCCCTTACTGAGAATGAACCGGTCGCGGTCCGACCATTCAGGATTTGCCGGGTTGTGGTTCATAATGCGGAAATAAAGCGTGGTAACAATTTCCACGGCGGATAGCGAGCCACCGGGGTGACCGCTCGCGGCTTTTGCCACCATGGTGACGATATTGCGCCTGATTTTACGCGCGATTTCCTGTAGTTCGGGAATGGACTTTTCCGTGCTCAAATTGACTCCAATCGGCAAAACTTTTAAAAGTTAAAAGTCAAAGCTTAAAACTATAGCTCGAACTTCAAGTTCATTTCCGAATTTACTACCTGTACCGGAATGACGATGCGGATGTCGTTTCATGACGGTCTTTGACTCAATTAAATCGGGGACCAATCGACCTCTGACCAAAAACGGGGCACGTTTAGCGTGAGATTGCCGCGTCGTCCCGATTCCATCGGGATTCCTCGCAAAGACGAACGAATCATCATTATTTTTCAACACGTTTGTGTCATACCAAAGTCAATCTTGACTTTTACGTACTGGTTTTGACTTTTGAGTTCTAAGCTTTGATTTCTCTATAATCTACCATTCGTTCACGTACCGGCTGTATTCCACAAGACGCGCCGCCACCGCCGCCGCTCTTTCCGGCGTGGGGTACATCATTATGCCGTTTTTCTTCAACTTTTCGAAGACCGGCGATTGCCGTGTCAGGTCGGTAACATGGGTAGAGACTATGACCGGCTTCTTGTATTTCTCCATGTACTGAAAGAGTTTATCCAGCCCGAGTAATTCCTCTTTCTGGCGCTGGCTGAACATCTGCTGAGCGAAATCGACGATTGATTGCGGGTTGTCTGCCTGTTTCATTACCTCTTTGAGATTGTTAGCGCTGAAGCGGGGGAACATCATGCTCATGCCGATACCGCCGATAATCAGCAGGGTGTCCAGGTTCGGGTCTTCCATCAGGGGCCAGATGCAATCGTAAGTAGCATTCATCATCCCGGTCGCCACCGTGTCCACCGGGTTGGAGTGCGGCCAGCGGTCCGGCAGGATTTTGTTCAGCTTTTCGATTGTTTCCGGGCTGAGCGGCGCTACCTTGAGCCCCAGCCTCTCACAGGCATCCGATGTGACACAACCGAAACCACCGCCGGTGGTGAGAATACCCACCCGGTTACCGCGTGGTAGTGGTTGTTTCAATAAAGCCGAGGCGACATCGAAAAGCTCTTCGACAGTATCAACACGGAGCACACCCGACTGCTTGAAGGCGGCGTCATACACGATATCGGAGCCGGCAATGGCACTGGTATGCGAACGCGCGGCTTTAGCGCCGGCTGGTGTCCGGCCGACTTTGACCACGACAATTGGTTTCTTTTTAGTGATCTCCTTTGCCAACCGGAAGAACTCCCGACCTTTACGCAGACCTTCTATATATCCGGTAATTACCTTCGTATCCGGGTCGCGCGCCAGGTAAGCGAGAAAGTCTTCAAAATGCAGGTCAGCTTCGTTGCCCACGCTCACGAACTTGCTGAAGAAGGTGCCCATTTCCATTCCGCACATCAGGATATGCATGGCGAACCCGCCGCTCTGTGAAATGACACCGATTTCCCCCCGCTCCATGGGGAAGCTCATACGGAGGGTGGAAAAACCGTTGATGCCATTGAAATGCCCCATGCAGTTAGGACCTACCATGCGCATACCTCCCTGCTGGGCTTTACTGACGATTTCCCGCTCCAGCCGCACTCCCTCCTCCCCGGTCTCTCCAAGTCCGGCAGTAATGATGAGTGCTGTCTTAACCCCCAGAGCCACGCAGTCGTCGATTACTTTTGGTACATCCGGATAAGGGATAACAATGGCGACGAAATCGACCGGTTCCGGCAGGTCGCGTAAAGAAGGATAGGCTTTGACGCCCTGGACAACAGGTTGGTGAATATTGACGGGATAGAGCCTTTTCACGGATGGGGAATTGAGAACGCGCGCGAAGATGCCTGCGCCCCATTTGGTCAGGTCGTTAGATGCTCCCACCACCGCCACCGATTCCGGGTTAAAAATCACTTCAATCGGGTCCATACCTGCACTCCTCGCTAATTAAACACAACCGAAAATCATTATAGCATTATTAATGAATGAGGATAAACCCGCGAATGCCCCTGTTCACGTAGGGGCGACCCTTGAGGTCGCCCAATAAAGTGCGAGGTCGATCCTCGCCCCTGCGAGAAGTGGAAACCGCAATCCAGTACAGGGGCAAACCCTCGTTCTGTAGGGGCGACCCTTGGAGCTTGTCTCAAAACAATTGGTCTGTCATTCTGGAGGAGTCCCGATAGCATCGGGACAACGAAGAATCTGGTGGTGGGGAGGCGTTGCCTTATTCCCCCACTCTGAGATTCTTCGCTTCGCTCCAGAATGACACC
>JAUYDN010000064.1 GCA_030691775.1 Dehalococcoidia bacterium | reverse complement strand
GCATCGGGACAACGAAGAATCTGGTGGTGGGGAGGCGTTGTCTTATTCCCCCACTCTGAGATTCTTCGCTTCGCTCCAGAATGACACCCATTTCTATCCTTGTTAGTATCGGGAATGATATTAATGAGACAAGCTCCAAGGGTCGCCCCTACGTGTCATTGTTTTTCCGTCTTCCCGGTCAGTTTTTGACACCGCGCTACGAACCAGCCCCAGCTTTCTTTAATGCTGACATCCTGCCACTCCAGACTTCCAAGAAGACTCTCGACCTCGGCGGTGGTGTAGCTCGACCAGAACGAGCCGACGGCGCCATTGATGCGCCGCAGTGGTGCCGGTTCCACCAGCGCCTCTCCGACTACCAGCGCCCAGTAGAAAAACCGCCAGCCGTCACGGCGCATGTCCATTATCACAAGATGACCTCCGGGCTTCAGCACGCGGTGAATTTCGCGCAATCCAGTCTGCGCATCAGTCCAGTGGTGAAAGGATAACGAGGCGACCACACAGTCAAGTGAATTATCGCCGAACGGCAGACGATGCACGTCGCCAGCCAGAAATGTCATGTCAGGATACGAGCGCGGCGTCCAGTTTTTTACGGCGATGCGCAATATCTGGTCATCGTTATCCAGCCCGATAACTCGAAGTCCGGGGAATTCTCGCTCGATACGCGCCGCCAGGTAGCCGGGACCGCACCCGATGTCCACGAGTGTGCCCCGCAAATTGAGTGTTGAAAGAGCTTTAAGTACGATACGCCGCTCGTAACCGAAAATGGGCCAGCGGCTGACGCGGTCGTAGGCGCGTAATGCCTCCTCATCCCCGATACCTTCACGGTCGGGTTCGCGGGGAATTCTTACCGGACGGCTACCGATATACACAAATACCGTGATGACTACTGCGATGAGCGCAGTGATAAACCAGGTCATGCAGGTTACCTCCGGTCAATCTAGTGGAGTGTTTCAATAACAGCTTTACAATTCTGAGTGAATTACCCCCCAGCAGAGCTGGGAGGCATCTAGCACGCCACCCCACCATGGTACGGACGATGCCACTTTCATCCCCCCAGCAGAGCTGAGGGGTATTCAGTGGGATTTTTTATAAAAGATGCCAGTTCTTACACAGCGCCTCATCCCCCCGCATCAAGTGCGGGGCAGGCTCTTGCCCCTTCTCCGCAGAGGCTGTTAAAGAAATTTCCTGATACGGTTTTCATGGTTTACTATTCTTTAATGACCCCCTGTCATTCCGTACTTGATACGGAATCCAGGAAACAACAGTGAAAATTCATTGGCATTCGATACTGGATTCCAGCCGGAGTTTACCCCGTACTCTGATACGGGGCTGGTATGACAAGGTAACAATGATGTGTGGGTCGCACTGCTACAGTTGGCATCTTTAAAAAGGCTCAACCTATTTGGGACAACAATGAGGTCAAAACCATAAAGTTAAAAGTCAAAACCTGCCTACGGCTGGTAGAGGACAGGTATATTTGCAGGAATTGTACTCAGTAAGTTTTAAATGTCGGCTTTATTATTAGCAAGAACTTATAATTTTAGAGATGTGCTGGTCTTTGCTTGAACATTGAGCTGAACGCTGATAACTATCGGTCTGAGAAGCCACAGGGAGTTGCCCCAAATGTCACTCTGAGGAGCGAAGTGAACGAAGAATCTCCGACACTACTCAGTAGGCAGGGAGACCCTTTTAGAGAAAAAGTCCAAATCACAAATTTCAATAGTCAACCCCCCCTTTCTCCCCACCAGCCAGTTGCCCCAAGAGTGCTTGAAAATGCAGGCTTTTAAGGCAAAGCCCAAAGGGGGGGCGTTACCCTGAAACTCCAATGCATCCTTGTCACCCTGAGCGTAGCGAAGGGTCTCCGTGCCTACTGAGTAGGTGCTGGAGATTCTTCGTTCTTCCGATGCTTCATACCGAAACATCGGGACTCAGAATGACATTTGAGGAAAAGCCCCTCACCAGAGGGGGTCGGGGTGACAAGGTCACTCGACTTTTGAGGCAAAACCAAGCCAAAGAAAAGAGGGGTATATCAATACCCCCCTTTCTCAATATTATTTTAGCTTGCGTGATGAACGTTAGCTCTGCTGTTCACCTGGAGTCTGTGCTTTTGCCCGCGCGCGCATTGCATCCAGGTTGAACCCGGTGCCTCTGCCCCGCCCCACCCTGCCAAGCGCATTCAGCTCCCGGTGGTAAACAAACTCGGCATCGAGTCCCATAATCCTCATATGCTGGTTTAGAGCTTCCTTGAGAATCGCCATGCCGTCCAGTGGCACCTCCGCCATCAGTTTGGCGGTTTTCCAGACCTCTTCATCGAGTTTGTTCTCCGGCACGGCCGCGGTGACCAGCCCGATTCGTTCCGCCTCTTTACCGGTAACAAGCTTGGAAGTCATCAGTAGCTCCTTCGCCTTCCTGACGCCCAGCAGAGTAACCCAGAGCGGCATGCTGGTAACGCCGCCGCCACGTGTTGCCGGATGCCCAAGGATAGCGTTTTCCGCGGCAATGGAGACATCACAGCACATTTGCAGGTAACAGCCGGCGGCAACGCAGTAACCCTGCACCCTGGCTACAACCGGTTTGGGGAAATACATAATCATCTGGTAACGCTCTCCGATTTTCCGCAACGTGCGCAGGGCATTACTCGTGGTCCATTGCTCGTAACCCTCCGGCACCGAGGTATAAGGGCTTCCCTTGATATCGTAGCCGGCGCTGAACGAAGGTCCCGCGCCCGCGAAAATGACCACCCTCACGTCATCGTCTGCTTCTGCCTGGGCAAACGCGGCATCAATGTCATTCAGTAACTGGTGGTTAAGGGCGTTACGCTTATCCGGGCGGTTCATCGTGATAGTGCAGATGTTTTCCTTCTTTTCGTAGAGTACAGTCTCAAAACTCATCGGGTCTTCTCCTTCATTTTTTTGTTACGAGTGCGTTTACATCATACTCCATTGTCCGTAAAGCGGGCAAGTGAAAATGTTATACATTCGTTATCTTACATTTGTTGATAGTCGATTCTTGAAACTTGATAATTGGGATGAGGGTACGGGAGCGGTATTGAGGTGGTTTTACATTCAATACCCGCAGTAGTACAATTATTGTATAACATTCGGATACGCATACTACCTCCAGGAGAAATCAGCATGGTGAAACAGAACAAACCGAAAACTATTGGCGAATTAAAAGTCTCCGGCTATACCAATGTTTCAGTTAAGGCAGAATTGCGTCACAACCTGCTCCTCAAGATTAAAAACCAGCAGGAAGTATTCCCGGGCATAATCGGTTACGAAGACACCGTCACCCCGGCGATTGAGAACGCCATCATCTCCGGGCACGATATCATCTTCCTCGGCGAACGCGGCCAGGCAAAATCACGCGTGATGCGTAACCTGGCGGGACTACTGGATGAAGCAGTACCGGCTATCAAGGGTTGTGAAATCAACGATGAGCCTTTTGCCCCGATTTGCAAGTACTGCCGCGACATGGTGGAGAAGCACGGTGACGCCACGGAAATCGTGTGGCTGGGTCGCAACCAGCGCTATTCTGAAAAGCTGGCAACGCCGGATATCGCCATCGCCGACCTTATCGGTGATGTCGACCCGATTAAGGTTGCCGAAGGGAAATACCTCTCCGATGAGCTTACCATTCATTACGGTCTGATTCCCCGTACGAACCGTGGTATTTTTTGCATCAATGAACTGCCCGACCTCGCCGAACGGTTACAGGTAGGGTTGTTTAACCTGATGGAAGAGCGTGACATCCAGATTAGAGGCTACCGCATCCGCCTGCCGCTGGACATTTTACTCGTTGCCAGCGCCAACCCGGAAGATTACACCAACCGCGGTAGAATCATCACGCCGCTAAAAGACCGGTTCGGCGCGCAGGTGCGGACACACTACCCCACCTCCATCCGTGATGAAATGACCATAATGGAAATGGAGCGCCGCCAGTTCGCGGAGACCGGTATCGAATCATTTACCCCGTCCTATATGAAAGAAATCGTGGCGGAAATTACTCACCTGGGTAGAAAAAGCCCGGATATCAACCAGCGTAGCGGTGTGAGCGTGCGCATCTCCATAATGAACTATGAGACCATCGTCGCCAATGCAGTGCGCCGCGCTGTGATGCTCGGAGAGAAGCTGGCGGTACCGCGCATCAGCGACCTTCCTTATATCTATTCGTCGATGGGTTCCAAGATTGAACTCGAGGGTTTTGAAGAGGCAAAGGAAGG
>JAUYDN010000033.1 GCA_030691775.1 Dehalococcoidia bacterium | reverse complement strand
GACAAAATATTCCGACCCGATTGAGCGGTACGTCAGGAGCCGCTACCGGAGCCTGGCGGACAACATCCGAGATGAGTTCGGTGCTGAAGAAGCCCCGGCGTTAATTGAAGAGGTCAAGCGTGAAGGTACGGCGCGGCGCTTGCGCCTCAAGCATATCCGTGATTACCAGTGCGATGGCGTTTTTCTTCACGTCCTGCTTTCTTGCCGGGCGCTTTCATCCGGTTTGAGCCTGTTTGCCGACCAGTTAATGGACCTGTACAAGGTGCCTTCTCTGATTGTTGAAGGCGATATTATCGATACCAGCCTCTTCACTCCGGTGGAGGCATTAAAGAAAGCCGAAGCCTTTGAAGATACGATGGCACACTACCGCAAGGTGCGGAAAGACCTGGGATTTGAGTGGTAGAGCACGAACTAACACAATGCTCAGGTTGTCACTGCGAGAAGTCCCGATGAAATCGGGATGACCCCGTATCAAGTACGGGGCAGGCCCCGTATCAAGTACGGGGCAGGCTGAGGCAATCTCTGGGTGGGGAGGTATCTTCTGGATATATAATTGCTTGCGAAAGCAGCGGCAAATTACTTTCAGGTCATGTTTTATATTAGCAAGTTCGTGTTAGCGAGGAGAAAGATTAGATGGTTGTTGCAGTGAAGAAGGGGCTTGACCGTGTTCGGGAGCTTTACCAGGACCGTCCCCAGCGAGCTAAAGAGCTGAAAGCGGAAGGCAAGAAAATCATCGGGTACCTGTGCATTTACCCCGTAACGGAGATGATGACGGCGCTGGACCTGGTGCCGTACCGCATCCTTGGCGATATGCGGGAGCCAATCACCAAAGCCGACCACTACCTGCCGACCGTTGTTTGTCCCTTCCTGCGTAGCTGTCTCGACCTGGGGTTGAAAGGCAAATACGATTTCTTCGATGGCGTGGTGACAAGTCACATCTGCGATGTCGGCAGTAGCCTGAGCGGTATCTGGAACTACAGCGTCAAAACGCCATATCACTACCACATCGATACGCCCCACACCGTCCACGAGACCTCTCTGGAACAGTTAAGGAGTTTATTGAGAGCCTTCCAGAAATCACTGGAGGAGTTCGCGGGCAAGAAGATGGGCGTTGGTGACCTGAAAAAGGCAATCGTGCTCCACAACGAGCAGAGGGCACTTGTCCGGGAGCTATACGAGTTTAAGAAACCAGACCCGCCCCTGATTTCCGGAGCGGAAACCCTCAAGGTTATCAAAGCAATCCAGAGCATCCCGATTGCCGAGGGTAATGCCCTGCTCCGCGAGGTGATTGCCGAACTCAAGACACGCACAAATAAACCGGCAGGAAAAGCGGCGCGGTTGATGGTATGGGGCAGTATCCTCGATGATACCGTACTTATCGAGATGGTCGAAAGCCTGGATGCGAATGTGGTGATGGATGATACCTGTGTGGGGAGCCGGCCGTATTTCGAGGATGTGCCGTTTACCGCAGACCCGATTGATGGACTGGCACACCACTACCTGGTGGATATCAAGTGTCCGCGCACCTTCCGCACCCGCGACTTTTTTGCTGCCAGGAAGAATTATATGGAAGACCTGAAGTCCCGGTTCTCTTACCTGGCTGATTACGCGCGTGAGTGGAAAGTGAACGGCGTCATCGTGGAATCTGTACGCTACTGCGATACACACGGTTATGAAGTGCCCGGCGTGCGGGATTATCTCAAAGAGGTCGGCTTGCCCAGTATCTACCTGGAGCACGATTACACGGAAGGGGCGCTGGCGCCCTTGAAAACGCGCGTGCAGGGCTTCCTGGAGATTATCGGGTAGCGTGAACCAGCCTTCATCTGTACCGTCTCAGGGGGTTACTCTCAGCTATTTCGCAGGTATTGACCTTGGTTCGACGATGACCAAGGTAGTCATCATCGATTCGGCTAGCCGAATTGTCACGTCTGTGACGCACCACACCGGCGCCGAGCACCGCCGTCTGGCAAACAGGGTAGTGGAAGAGGCTCTGAACAAGTCAGGGCTGTCAATCGGTGACATCGTCTACATAATCGCTACCGGTTACGGCCGCATCAACGTCCCGTTTGCGGATAAACAGATTACCGAGCTTACCTGCCACGCGCGCGGTGTCGCCTATTTCTTCCCTGATGTACGCACTGCTATCGATATCGGCGGACAGGATGCCAAGGGACTGAAAATCAAGGACGGCAGACTCATCGACTTTGTGATGAGCGATAAGTGCGCTGCCGGCACAGGCAGGTTCCTGGAGGTTATCGCCCACGCGCTGGGATTAAAGCTGGAGGAACTCGGACCTATTTCTCTAAAGTCCACGCAAAAGGTCTCCATTTCCAGCACCTGTACAGTCTTTGCCCAGCAGGAGGTCACCAATAGTTTATCGATGGGCGTGCCGCTTGAGGATGTGGTGGCGGGCTTGCATGATGCCATTGCCAGCCGGGTGGCGCGGATGGTGCGGCGGCTCAAGGTGGAACCCGATGTAGTCTTTACCGGCGGCGTCGCCAAGAACACCGGCGTGGTCAAGGCGCTGGAACAAAACCTGGGATGCCCGGTGCTCGTGCCTCCCGAGCCGTTATTGAGCGGCGCTATCGGTGCGGCGCTTATTGCACGGGAGACGGTGGAGAAAGCCAGGGCGGAAGGCAAGCCGCTTCCAAAACAGGTTCGCAAACTGGAAGAAGCTACGTTTTTCAAGTAATTAGAAGTTAGTAACTATTACAAGCGTCAGAATAAATGTTGAGACATCGCTCAGTCTGTCTTTGCGAGCCTTTCAACTTCGTTCAGGGAAGCAATCTCTGGATAAAAAAGAGGCGGCAAGCATTTTTACTGGTGGGTTTCACCCACGCTACAGCTTAAAACCTATTTTGGACAAGGATGATAGTAATTAGTAAATTTTTAAAACTGATAACTCATAACTGATAACTGTAAACTTAAAATGGCATACTATCTGGGCATTGACATCGGGTCGGGTACGAGTAAGGGAGTGGTGCTGGGAGACGACGGCATCATTGCCGCTCATTCCCTGCGTTCTGGCGTGAACTATAAACTCTCGGCGCTGAACCTGCACAATGAACTATTAAAGAAGGCACGACTTACGGAGGATGATATTGCCGGCACGGTGGCGACGGGGCAGGGGGCGGGGTTAGTAGCATATGCGGACCAGCAAATCGCCGACCTGCGGTGTTGTGCCCGTGGTATGAACAGTGTATTCCCGCAGGTACGCACGGTGATTGACATCGAAGGGCAATCGGCACAGGTGCTGAGAATCAATGCGCAGGGACGGGTGGTCAACTTCGTAATCAGTGAAAAATGCGCCAGTGGGGCGGGACGGTTTCTTGACATAATAGCTAATGTCCTGCAGATACCACTTGAGGAAATCGGACCCCTGTCTCTAAAATCAGAAAACCCGGTAGTATTCACGACCGCCTGCGCGGTGTTCGGTGAATCGGAAGCCGTCTCCAGGGTAGCTGAAGGCATGAGCAAAGAAGACATCCTCGCGGGTGTGCATAAAGCGCTGGCAGAAAAGATAGTCTCACTGGTGGGTAGAGTTGGCATGGAGCCAGAGTGCGGGATGTGCGGGGGCGGGGCGCTCAATAAGGGCATGGTGGAGTGGGTACAGAGGCGGCTCGGGGTGAAACTGCTGGTGCTGGAACAGCCACAGTTTATAACAGCGCTTGGCGCGGCTATTTTCGCCCGGGAAATAGTAGAAGATTCAGCAAGCCGCTAGCCAGCTTGAACAATGCGATTACCTAGAAAATGGTCTATCTTGTCATTCTGGAGGAGTCCCGAGCCTCCTATACTTTATCGGGACGACGAAGAATCTGGTGGCGGGGGAAAATCGCACCTCCCTGAGATTCTTCGCTTCGCTCCAGAATGACACCTCCATTTTCATTGTTCGTGGGTGGCGCCACGGCGCCATGATAGATTGGTTAGAAACTGCGGTGGCTTAATATAAGCCAACCTTCTCGATGCCTCGGTGAACGGAATAACCTTGTTCATATGGCAACCTTCGTACCAATACGTATACCTTTCTGCTTTACAGAAATGCTATACTGAAACAATCAATGGGAGGGTATATGGAGATGCAACGCGTAGCCGGGAAAAAAGCGGCAAAAATCGCCGTCTATGCACTCAGCACTTGCCCCTGGTGCCACAAAGTCAAGAAATTACTCAGTGACCTTGGGGTGGAATATTTTTTCACGGATGTAGACCAGGCGTCCGAGCAGGAAAAGCCGGCGTTAATGGATACCGTAAAGAAGTGGAATCCCGCCTGTTCTTTCCCCACTATTATCGTGGACGAAAAGAAATGTATCATTGGTTTCAAAGAGAACGAAATCCGCGAGGCGGCGAGGGTGTGAACGGGCAGATTACCGTACCTCAGGAAGAAATCGACCGCCTGTATGAGCGGCTGAAAAAAGAAGCCGAGGCTAGTGGTTACCATCTTAACCCCGATGTAGAATTTACCAGGGAGCTGGTCAAGGGTATAATCGTCAACCAGCAACGCTATGGCTATTGGGCGTGTCCCTGCCGGCTGGCTTCCGGTGATAAGCACGGAGACCTGGATATCATCTGCCCCTGCGATTACCGTGACGCCGACCTGACAGATTACGGTTGCTGTTTCTGAGCGTTGTATGTTACCGCGGAGGTCGTCCGCGGCGAAAAAATTATCGGGCCGATTCCGGAACGCCGGCCTCAAGACCCCTCAAAGCGATTGCAGAATATGGAAAAACCAGTTAAACCAGCGGGGGCGGCTTTCCCCTACCCGGTGTGGCGGTGCCGTGTGTGCGGCTATCTCTGTGCCCGGGACGGTCCGCCGGAGGTCTGTCCCATCTGTAAAGCCAAAAAGGACCGTTTCGAGCGCTTTGCCTGAGTCGAATGCCAGGAGCAGATTGGGGTCGCAAGCGGTCTCCATCGTTTATCCGAGGCTGTTAGGTTCAGGCAAAGCTGTGGAACTCTATCCGTCTCCGTCTCTACAGACAAGAAGCCTGCCCCCTTGTCGGGGAGAGATCAAGGGGCAAGCTCTGAGCGACTTGTCCTGGTTCCACTGGGTCACCACGAAGTGAATAGCATTTCAGGAAGCCGAAGGATTTACCGCACAACTTGTGTTTGCCTGTTTCTAACGTTCCGTCTATACTACTCGTAGGTATGAGCAAAATACTGGTGGTAGAAGATGACGCCAATTTGCTGGAGACCCTGAAATACAACCTCCGCAAAGAAGGCTACGACGTTCTCACCGCCACGGACGGTGCGGAGGCAATCGACACCGCAGTCAGGGAGAAACCGGACCTCGTCATCCTCGATGTTATGTTGCCGGTCATCGATGGGTTTGAGGTTTGCAGTGTCCTGCGCAGGAACATGACCGTGCCTATCCTGATGCTGACCGCAAAAGCGGAAGAGGTGGATAAAGTCGTCGGGCTGGAAATTGGCGCCGATGACTATATGACCAAACCATTTAGCCTGCGGGAGCTGATAGCCCGCGTGCGTGCCATGTTGAGACGAGTCAGGATGATTGAACCGTCGCCCCCGGAACACCCGGTAATAAACATAGGACCTATGGAAATCGATACCGCAAGACATGTCGTGACTTTAGATGGCACATCTCTCGAATTTACGCCAAAGGAATATGACCTGCTGGTTTTTCTGGCAAGGAATAAAGGCCTGGTGTTCAGCCGCGAGCAACTCCTGGAAAAGGTGTGGGGATATGATTACGCCGGAGAGACACGCACGGTAGATGTTCATGTGCGCTGGCTCAGGCAGAAGATAGAGTCCAACCCCTCTCAACCCCTCCACCTGGTCACAGTAAGGGGCGCGGGGTATAAGCTTGGAAGGTTGAGGATGTTCCGCAGTTTACAGTGGCGTATCACCATCCCCTTCATCCTCATCATTATTATCGGTATGAGCGTACTGGGGATTTTTCTGGTTAGCCACGTGCAGACCACACGGCTCGAAAACCTGCGCGAGCATCTGGGAAAAGAGACACGGCTGGTTGCGGAGGCAAGCATACCGTCATTTCTCACGCGGGATGGTTCTGCGGATATCCTGGCAAAGAAACTGGGTAGCGATATCCAGGCCCGCATCACGCTTATTGCCCCGGACGGCAAAGTGCTCGGCGATTCCGAGGAAAACCCGGCCGGGATGGAAAACCACGGCAACCGCCCCGAGGTAATTTCTGCCCTGGCTTCCGGACATGGAGAAAGTACGCGTTTTAGCATTACTCTGAACAAACAGATGTTGTATGTGGCTCTGCCGGCTGTTTATCAAGGGAAGACGGTTGGAGTCGCCAGGGTAGCTTTGCCTTTGACGACCGTACGCCAAACAGTCGACCGTATTACGCTTACCGTTACGCTGGCAATTATTCTGACGGCGGCGTTTGCCGTTATTGCCGCCTGGCTTATAGCACGCTTAGTCACAAAACCGGTGCGCGAAGTAACCGAAGCCGCCCGGCGCATCTCAGCCGGTGAGTTCGGCAAGACAATTTTTATGCATACCGGCGATGAAGCTGAAGCACTGGCGCGCGCCTTTAACGAGATGTCCATCAATATAAAGAATCTCGTGGAGGACATCTCAGCGGAAAAAACCAGGCTGGCAACGGTGCTGGGGAATATGACTGATGGTGTCATTATGACCGATGCCGGAGGGAAGATCGTCCTGGCGAACCGCGCGGCGGGTGCGATTTTTAATTTTGCGGAGGATAAAGCCGCGGGCAAATACCTTATTGAAGCCGTGCATGACCACGAGGTAGATGAGGCTCTGAAACGTTGTTACAAGACCGGTGTCGTACAGGCGGCGCAGATGGAATCCGGGATTGCCAGGCATTTTCTCCGCGTCATCGCCATACCCATTGCCGGCGATAGGGCAGGCGGGTGCTTGCTCCTTATCCAGGACCTGACGGAATTACGCAACCTCCAGACGATGCGGCGGGAGCTTATCGGTAACCTTTCCCACGATTTAAGAAACCCCATCGCTGGAATCAAAGCCATGGTGGAAACATTAAAGGAAGGCGCTATCGATGACCGTAAAGCCGCTCTTGATTTCCTCGTGCGTATTGAAAGTGAAATCGACCGCCTGGCGCAACTGGTGGCAGAAATCACTGAGCTGTCACGGATTGAAACGGGCGACGTGAAAATAAAGAAAGAACCCGTCGACCTCAACATCCTCGTGGAAGAAGTTGTGAACCAGATGTCACCATTAGCGCAAAGACAACAGGTCTCGCTGGACATGCAACTGGTGCCGTCTTTGCCTCCTGTTCCCGCTGACCGCGAGCGTATCCGCCAGGCACTGGTAAACCTTACGCACAACGCTATCAAATTCAACCGGCGGGGTGGAAAAGTAACGATTACAACGATGGCGGATAGTAACTGTGTCACGGTAAACGTTATCGATACCGGCATCGGTATCGCTCATGACGACCTGCCTCATATTTTTGAGCGTTTCTATAAAGCAGACCGGTCGCGTACCGGTCAGGGGAGCGGGTTGGGTCTGGCGATTGCCAAGCATACCATCCAGGCGCACAACGGTAGAATCTGGGCACAGAGCGAGATAGGTAAAGGTTCCACTTTCAGTTTTTCTCTACCGTTTCATAATGAGCACTAGCCGGATAATTTAACAGGATTTTAACAAATCCTTAAACCGGTCTTAAAGTCCCCCCATTACACTATTTTTAATGGTAGTTGAAAGATAAAGCCCATGTTTGCCAAACTCAAACTACTTATGCGGAACATCAAGCATGAACTCAAAGTGTACCGTCTTGTGCTAAAAGATAAGCGTACGCCGAAGCTAGCTAAGTTCCTTCTCTGGCTTGCCATTGGCTATGCATTCTTACCATTCGACATTATTCCAGACTTTATTCCAGTAGTTGGTCATCTTGACGACGTCATCATTGTTCCCGGGCTGATTTTGGTAGCGCTGAAACTGATTCCAAAGGAAGTCATTGAAGATTGCCGAAGACGGGTAGATAACGCAAGGACAGATAAAAGCGAAGGAAGCCCGGGGTTGGCTGCAAAATCAGAATGAAGAAAGTGTTGTTTGTCTGTGTGCACAATGCCGGGCGGAGTCAGATGGCGGAAGCCTTTTTTAACATAAAAGTGAGTGGAAAAGCTATTGCGGAATCCGCCGGCACAATGCCAGGGCCAGGCGTTAACTCAACCGTGGTCGAGGTAATGTCAGAAGCTAGGATTGACCTCTGGGCTCGGAAACCCAAACTGTTGACCGTGGAAACGATGGAATCTGCCGACCGTATCATCACGATGGGTTGTATGGACGAGGCGGTATGCCCGGCGGCTCTTGCCCCCACCGAAGACTGGGAGATTGAAGACCCTGCTGGCAAACCAATCGAGACCGTCCGAAAGATACGGGACGAAATAAGAACCCGCGTTGAAAAACTCCTGGAAGAGCCGTATTTTACGGGCAATTCTTAACGCACTCTTAACAAGACATTAAATCGCTATTAACCTTGACCTCCTATGATGAAGATAGAAAAGGAGGTTAGAAAAAAACAAATGAATAGATTAGCAATCGCAAAAAGACACTGCGATATCCTGACAAACACTAACGGAATTAAACTAAGGAGAAAATAGATTTGTTACGTAAACTGAACAAAAAATGGTTCATGATAATCCCTGCTATCCTTATCGCCACGGCAGTCTTACTCGCTGGTTGCACAGCAGGCACAGATAATGCCAGACCTTCCGCCACATCTACCGTTCCCGGACTTACCGGCGCTATCGATATCACCGGGTCAAATACCGTTACTCCCCTGTCGACCATCTGGGCGGAAGCTTTTATGAAAGCCAACCCTGGAGTGAATATCTCGGTGAGCGGTCCCGGCTCCGGCGCAGGAATTGCGGCACTTATTAACGGCACCACGGACATCTGCCAGTCATCCCGCGTCATCAAGTCCACGGAAATAGACCAGGCAAAAGCAAAGGGCGTGAACCCTTACGAAATCAAGATTGCCGGGGATGCTCTTGCCGTAGTGGTCAACCCCTCTAACCCGGTCAACGAGTTAACCATCGCCCAGCTTTCCGCAATCTATACGAACCAGATAACCAACTGGAAAGAGGTCGGAGGCAATGACGCGCCAATAGTCGTGCTCTCCCGGGACACGAACTCCGGCACCCATGTTTTCTTCAAAGAGCATGTCGTGCAGATGGACGGCTTACCCACCAAAAACACGAAATTGGAATATGGTAACAAAGTGCTGTTCCTGCCCTCCACGGAGGGAGGCGTTACCGAGACCGCCAGAAACGTCAACGCTATCTTCTATCCCGGTCTCGCTTATGTGAATCCAACCGTGAAAGTGCTGGCAATCAAAAAGACCGCTGATTCTCCAGGAGTAAAAGCCAGTGTCGAAGCGTCGTTGAACGGGACGTATGCTGTCTCCCGTCCTCTGCTCTTCTACACCAACGGCGCACCGACCGGCATCATAAAGGCATTCATCGACTACTGCCTGTCAGCAGAAGGTCAGAAAAAAGTAACCGAAGTGGGGTACGTACCGCTCAGTAAGTAATGGCAAAGGAACAGGTCACAATCACCAGCACCGTCGCCGTGGCTACCAGGGAAAGCCTCCGGCGGCGACGGCGTTTTGGTGAAAGGTTCATTGAAGGGTGGATTTTCTCCAACGGACTGTTAGCCATAATTGTCCTGCTGGGGATTATCTTCGTCCTTTTGCGGGAAGGAATCCCCGCTTTTTTCTACACCCCGCCCTGGGAATTTTTCTTCGGCACAAAATGGTATCCCGTCTCTGAACCTCCCACCTTTGGCGTTGCGCCTTTTTTCATTTCCACGCTCTGGGTTACCCTGGTCTCGACGGTTATTTCCGTCCCGGTTGGAATCGGGTGCGCCGCCTATCTTGCTGAGGTAGCGCCTGATAAGGTTCGCGAGACTGTAAAACCTGTTGTGGAAATACTCGCCGGGTTCCCGTCCGTAGTGATGGGTTTTATCGGTATGACGCTTCTCTCCCCGCTGGTGCAAACGGCGTTTAATCTGAATGTCGGTCTGTCCGGTCTCACCGCGGGTATAATGCTGGCTTTTATGAGCTTGCCCATCATCGTCAGTGTATCGGAAGATGCTTTACGCGCTGTTCCGGAGGAGTTCCGGCAGGCTTCTTATGCCCTGGGAGCTACCCGCTGGGAAACTATTGCTCATGTATCCATTCCCTCCGCCTTATCCGGCATTGCCGCGGCGGTAATGCTTGGTGTAGGACGTGCAATCGGTGAGACGATGACGGTACTGATGGTGGCGGGTGGGGCACTGGCGGTCCCCTATTCACCCACCCAGCCAATGACGCCGATGACATCGGCGATTGCTTCCGGTATCGGCAATGCCGTGAGGGGAGGACTCCAGTACCAGGCTCTGTTTGCCATCGGACTGGTGCTTTTTGTGATGACGCTCGCCGTTAACCTCATCGCCGATAGGGTGCTGGAGCGGCAGAAGAGAAAATTTGAAAGATAAAGGGACGACCCATCGAACTCCCCGGCGGCAGGCTACACAGAGAGCGGCTTTCGGGTTGCTGACCGCGGCAACGGTCGTCGTCGTTGCACCGGTTGTTTTTCTGATTGCCTATATGGTGGTCAACGGAGCCAGTGCCATCAGTTGGGAGTTTTTAACGGGTCCGCCTTCAATGGCAGGGAAAGCGGGTGGTATTTTCCCGGCGATTCTCGGTACATTTTATCTGATGCTGGGCGCCATTATCGTGGCTTTGCCAATCGGGATGCTGGCTGGAGTATACCTGACCGAATACGCCAGAGAAAACTGGCTGACCCGAACCATCAACATGGCAATTCTGAACCTGGCAGGCGTGCCCTCCATTGTTTTCGGGCTTTTCGGGCTGGGTATCTTCGTGCTCACATTCCGGTTCGGTATGTCGCTCCTTGCCGCCAGCTTGACCCTGGCATGCCAGGCGATGGCAATGACAATCACCACCTCCCGTGAGGCGATATTGGCGGTGCCGAGGGAATACCGGCAGGGCAGCCTCGCAATAGGCGCGACGCGGTGGCAGACAATCCGGCACCTCGTCCTGCCGCAAGCCCTTCCCGGTATTATCACGGGCGCTATCCTGGCAATGAGCCGTGCCGCAGGTGAGACCGCCCCGATTCTGGTAGTAGGGGCGGCATTTATCGTCCCCGGTCTACCCACATCGCCCTTCGACCGTTTTATGGCATTGGCGTACCATCTCTATACCGTTTCGACTCATGTTCCGGGAATGCCGAAAAACATGGTGTGGGGCGTGGCGCTGGTGCTCTTAGCGGTTGTGCTTTCTTTTAATATTCTCGCCACTATTATCAGGCTCAAGGTCCGGCGGAGGAGGTAAAGTTATTGATTACAACAGTCCAGGTAAATGGTAGAGTATTGGCTCCCGGCGTCATAAAGCTGAAGGCAGAAGGAGCTAATCTCTATTACGGAAAATTCCAGGCGTTGCGTAATATCTCCCTGGAGATTCGTGACAAGGCTATTACCGCCATCATCGGTCCCTCCGGTTGCGGCAAGTCATCTTTGCTCCGTCTTTTTAACCGGATGAACGACCTGATACCGGGCGCGTGTGTAGAAGGTACTGTAGAGCTTGACGGGATTGATGTCTACAGTCCTGGCGTCGATGCCGTTGAGCTGAGGAAACGGGTGGGAATGGTCTTTCAGAAACCCAACCCTTTTCCGATGTCTGTCTATGAGAATGTGGCTTACGGTCCGAGGCGGCACGGTAACAAATATCGGGGTGAACTCGCTCGGATTGTGGAAACAAGTCTGCGCCGCGCTGTCCTCTGGGATGAAGTCAAGGATAAGCTCGGGCAGTCGGGCATGGCGCTTTCCGGGGGTCAGCAACAGCGGCTCTGTATCGCCCGGGTGCTTGCGGTGGAACCGGAGGTAATCCTGATGGACGAACCCTGTAGCGCACTCGACCCGATGGCGACTCTGAAAATCGAGGACCTGATGCACGACCTCGCGGAAAACCTTACTATTGTTATCGTCACGCACAATATGCAACAGGCGGCGCGGGT
>JAUYDN010000103.1 GCA_030691775.1 Dehalococcoidia bacterium | reverse complement strand
GAGTTACCGGCGGCATTATCCGCAATTGGACCGTAGGCATCGGTCGCCAGGGTGATTCCCAGTGTGGAGAGCATCCCCACGGCGGCGAGGCCGATACCGAACAAGCCACGCATCGGCTCGGCAAAACCGCCCGCCAGCCAGTAAGAGAGCATGATGCCGATAACCGTGACGATAACCGGGATACCGGTGGAAGCCATGCCCACGGAAAATCCGGCGATGATTACCGTAGCCGGACCCGTCTTCGCCTGGTCGGCGATTCCCTGGGTAGGTTTATAACCATATGACGTATAGTATTCCGTGGACTTACCGATGATGATACCGACTGCCAGTCCAACCACAATCGCCAACCAGATTCTGACCGCTTCCATCATTCCAAGCTGGTCTTTGAGTATAAGGATAACAACGACGGATGAGGCGATGGCAATGAGTATGGCGCTAACATTAACGCCCATACCCAGAGAACTAAGCAGTTGTTTCTGCGTTGCGCCTTCTTTAGTCCTGACCATGAGGATACCGATGACGGAAAAAATGACGCCCAGACCCGCGATGAGCATCGGGACAACAATGCCTCCCATCCCGAGGCCCGCGGAAACACCGAGTACCGCCGAGGAAAGAATAGCGCCGCAGTATGATTCGTAAAGGTCGGCGCCCATACCGGCGACATCACCCACATTATCACCCACGTTATCCGCCAGCACCGCCGGATTTCTGGGGTCGTCTTCAGGAATACCAGCCTCGACCTTACCGACGAGGTCGGAGCCGACATCGGCCGCCTTGGTGAAGATACCGCCACCAACGCGGGCGAAAAGCGCCTGGGTACTGGCGCCCATGCCAAAGGTGAGCATCGTGACGGTGATGGTGGTCAGGTCGTAGCTACCCACATTTGTTAGAACCAGGAACCAGATGGCAATATCCAGTAGACCGAAACCAACGACAATCAAGCCCATTACCGCGCCACTGCGGAAAGCTACCTTCAAGGCTCTATCGAGAGAAGTGCGTGCCGCGTTCGCCGTGCGGGAGTTGGCATAGGTGGCAGTCTTCATGCCCAGCCAGCCGCACAAACCGGAGAAAAAGCCGCCGGTTAAGAAAGCGAATGGTACCCAGGGGTTCATTATAGGCACCGCCAGACCGAATGCCATGTAAGCGAATATCGCTGCGAGAACTAACAGCACGATGCCGACAACTTTGTACTGGCTTTTAAGATAGGCAATGGCGCCTTCGCGCACGCCCTGGGCGATGTCTGCCATGGCTTTGGTGCCCTCGGGTTCTTTCTTCATACCGCGGTAAAAGAAGATGGCGGAAATCAGACCGATTAATGCCCCGATGGGAGCCAGCCACCAGAGCGCCGGGATAGTCTGGTCATCCGAAGGCGCTGCCGCAGTTCCCGTACCTGCCGCTGCCGGTCCACCAAGCAGACCCAATGCAATAATCGTTGTCACGAACAACCCGATCCCCAACCAGAAAAAAATCCTGCGTTTACCTTTGACTGCTGGTCTCACTCAGTATCCTCCCTCTCGTAATCGTAGTCCTTCAGTCTGTTTTCCAGCTCTTTTTGCCGGATAGTCAGCGTCAGGTCACTGCGGGTCTTTTCCAGGACGCCGCGAACCATATCCGTCGTGCGGCGTAAACCTCCGGTAATGGCATCCGGAAAGTCCACCGTAACCAATATGTTGTAAATATCGTCCATTGCGGACAATAGTTCTTCCCCGCGTGATAGGTCGCCTTTACGCATGCTATCGAGCAAGTACCGTCTCAGCTCGCCCACCGCCTCCCCTAAACCGTGCAAATAGGCGACAGAGTCAACCCTTAATTCCTCCGGGGAGGGTGGGGGTTTGCCGTTCACCAGGGCGAGGGTGATACATCCCTCCGCATATTCTTTTTGAGCGTCAGTCATAAACCCGTGACGTACCAGTTCCCCGCCATCCGCGCTGGCTTTCTCAACCTCGTCCAGCAGGCGGCGCGCTTCTTCCAGCATTTTCCGGGCGTCGTCCATTTCCTGCCGGTGCAGAGCACGAATGGCGTTACTGCTGTAGCGGATGACCTCACGGCACAGGGGTAAAATTCTTTCCCTGGCGGCGTCTTTGGCGGCGAATACTGCCCGTATGCGGTCAGCGATTGCATCCAGATTATCTGTCAGTCTTGCCATGTTTCTCCAAACAATTGTTCCTAAAGCATTGTACTGTAAAGATTTCCGAGGTTGTACTAAACCACCTGGAATGACAAAGAGGAAGTTGGATTCCAGCTTTCGCTGGAATCCAACTTCTCCAGAACGTCATTCCCGCCCCGTGTCGTGGCACGGGGTAAACTCCGGCGGGAATCCAGACCTGAACAACTCTCCGTGTTAATTAACCACATTTTCAGACATCCTTGTAATTAAGGGGGTTCTCCATTTCTTTTCATTTTCCGAATTTTTTCATCAGTTTCCGTGTGGCTGTTTCCGGTGACTTAGCGCCGAGCACCGCACTGATTACAGACACAGCATCTGCGCCAGCCTCCCGCACTTCCGCGATGTTTTCCAGGTTGATTCCCCCGATGGCAACCACGGGCAGAGAAACCGCCGTCTTAACCTTTCTCAACACATCCAGTCCCACCACCACCGATTCTTTACTGGGTGTTTGATAGATTGCTCCCACCGCCACGTAGTCCGCACCGTCTTCAGCGGCTTTCACCGCCTGCTCCGCATTATACACCGAGCACCCGATAAGTATATCCAGGGGTATTAGCTTGCGTACAATTGACACGGGTAAGTCCGTCTGCCCCAGGTGCACGCCGTCCGCCCGCACCGCCAGTACCAGGTCGGTATAATCGTTGACAATAAAAAGCGCGTTGTTTTCCGCGCACACCTGCTGCATCTCCATTGCGATGGGCAACAACTGGCCGCGGTCAAGAGTTTTATCCCTGAGCTGAATCACGCGAGCGCCACCTTGAATTACCTGGCGTGTGACCTCGACATGGTCCCGACCTTTCAGCGACTGCATATCGATGATGACATATACGCCGCGGATACTCTCGGTCTTGTCTTTCCGCAATAACCTGCCGAGCATTTCCTTCTCAATCGTATATAGCTCAAAGCGTGCCTGTTCCAGTTTTTGGGATGTGAGAGAGGGAGAGAACGTCACCACTTTGGAGAACTCCTCGAGGGTGCGCAGGGCTTCCTGCCCGCGCCGTGCGTTGGCAATGATTGAGGTAGGCAGGTCCCGGACTTCCGTTTTTTCCGGTTTCCTGCCGGTAATACCAACATCACCCGCGGCATCCCGTGATTCCATCAACTGCTTCTGGAACGGGAATTCGCTGGTTATCAGTTCGCGACGCAGAGATTTGAGCCGTCGGGTCAGTAAGGCATCGTTGAGGATAAAACGGGAAACATCCTCAAGATAGCGGAGTCCTTCGGCGGTCCGGTTAAGACTGGCGTCAACGATGCGGAGATTTTGGGGCGTTATTGCTTCTGGAGAAGCCATAGTTACACAAAATAAAATTCTATCACGTCAGTATTGTTAACACAAGTATCATCTTTATGTAAAGTTAAACCCGGTTACCCTTCTTCATCTTCCACGGCGTTTTCAATTATTTCCAGCCGTTGTACTTTCCCTGACCGGTCAAGCTCCACCGCCACCACGTCGATGCGCCACTCGGTTGGCAAGCCGTTATGCGCTTGCCTGTACCTTTCTGCCGCCGCCCTCAAATGCTTTTTTTTGGTGGCAGTAATCGACTCTTCCGGAGTACCAAAGAGACGGCTCCGTTTGGCGCGTACCTCCACAAACACCAGGCAGTCGTTTTTAACGGCGATAATATCGATTTCTCCCTCACGACAGCGGAAATTGTTTTCGATGATTCGATAGCCGTGCTGGTTGAGGAAGTTTGCCGCCAGCCTTTCTCCCAGGGCACCGGTAGCTTTCCGCGTCATAGCTCCGCCCCGCAGACCTCGCGCACCGGTCGAAAAGAGCGGCGGTGGATGGGAGAAGCACCTAACCGCCGCAGGCATTCGAGGTGCTCCCTGGTGGAATAGCCTTTATGTCTGGCGAAACCGTAGCCGGGATAAACGGCATCCAGCTCCTTCATCAGGCAGTCGCGGGTCACCTTGGCAATAACTGAAGCGCAGGCGATAGAAAAGCAGAGTGTGTCACCTTCTATGACCCCGTTTTGCGGCAATCTCACCTCGGGCAGTTTGAAATAGTCGATAAGCAGGTAATCAGGCGGCGGGTCGATTTGCTTCACCGCCTGTTTCATCGCCAGGCGTGTAGCTTTGGCAATACCGACCATATCGATGGTTGCGGAATCGATGACACCCACCCCCACCCCCAGCGCCACCTCACGCAGATGGTAATACAGGTATTCACGGCGCAACGGAGTGACGAGTTTACTATCGGCAATTTGCCGTGCCCACCCGGTCTTCAGCTCTCCGGGCAGGATAATAGCGGCGGCAACCACGGGACCCGCCAGGGGTCCCCGCCCCGCCTCATCAACCCCTGCGACGCGGCTATATCCGCACGCCCACTGCGCTTTTTCTTCAGAAAACGTGGGTCGCGTGACAACCATATTAAGGCATCCATTTCTTGAGCAGTCGCCCGACCTGTTGCTGTATTATCCCGGCAATCGTCTGCCGGTCCCGGCGGGCGTCAACCACCAAAAACCGCCGCGGTTCCCGTTTCGCCAGCGCGAGATAGCCCTGCCGCACCTTGTCGTGGAAAGCGATGTTTTCAAGCTCAAAACGGTCGATATGTTTGCCCTGCTTCCGTTTCAAGCCTTCTTCTACCGGAATATCGAGGAGCACGGTAAGATGTGGTTTCAATCCGCCAGTAGCCGTATCATTTACCGCTACCACACGTTTTATGTCAAGTCCGCGTCCGGAACCCTGGTAGGCAATTGTGGAATCGGTAAAGCGGTCGCAGATAACCACGGTGCCCTTTTCCAGTGCGGGTCTGATGACTTCGGATACAAGCTGGGCGCGGGCGGCATTGAAAAGTAACAACTCGCTTATCGGAGAAATCTGGATATCACGGTGATGTTTGAGTAAACGGCTGAGCTTCTCACCCAGCGGCGTGGAACCGGGCTCGTGGATAAGAATGACAGAGATGGATTGACGGAGAAGTGTCCGGTAAAGTGCCCGCGCCTGACTGCTCTTGCCGCTTCCCTCGCCACCTTCGAACGTAATAAAAACTGACACAGTTACTATCTCAAAAGCTTGCCCTCGCGAAGGCGAGGGTTAAAAGTCAAAACCGATTATCGCCAGTTTACCACGCAATGGGATGGAGGGCAAGAGGAAAAACGAGCTGGCTCAGTCCGTCACTGCCTTAAGGAAAGCGAGAATCAGGGGGTGTGGTAAACCCATTTGCGAAGACAACTGGGGTAGAAAACCGGTAGCCAGGAAAAACCTCTTACCCGGGAACTCGATAATCCTGGCTTCTCCGTGCTCACCCAGACCGGTAATAACCAGCTGGCTCTTTTCAAACAGGTGCTGGTACGATGGGTTGAGCTCGTAGTTACACTTGAACTCTTCCAGGACGACACTGCGTTGGTATGCCTTGCGCGCCAACGAGCCTCCTTTAATGCGGAGTTTAACTTTCCCGGACAAGCGGGGCGCACCCGGCTTACGATTAGGCACGGGGTGATTGACCAGGGTGATTAAAGGGACGGTCGCGTCCGGGTTGTTTTCGGCGTGCTCCGCATCCTTTATACCCAGGATACTGCGCGCAAACTCTACCAGAGTCTCCTGGAATCCCCCTCAGGTCGCCAAGAAAGGGATGCCACTCTCCCGCGCGTATTTAATAGCGTTATGCGCGCCTTGCTGACTGCGGTAGGGAGACCCCGGCGCCAGCCAGATTCCGGAATACGGTTTGAGCGTATTAACGTAGTCAGCACCTGCAATGGAACAGGTCGGAATCCATCTGGCATCCAGCATGAGTGAGAGGTGTTTTAGTGCGTGGTCAATTGCATTTATGGTGGCTATGTGCGATGCCATACCGGGAGAGTAATCGCCGACAATACCGAGCTTTTTAATGACCGGTTTTTCTGGCACCGGATACCTCCGTCTTGATAAAACCTTAGAATCTTTCATCCCGTTTATATCGGGACCACGAAGAATGAAAATGGACACCATTTCCAGTACAATTGTAACAGGATTCTCGTTGGGGGGTAATGACTTTCTCGCCCCACCCTGAGATCCTTCGTCGTCCTTCGATTGTTGGCGGGACGGACTCCTCCAGGATGACAAATAAGGCTATTTTCATACGAATCACATTCCCTATTTCAGATAGGAAACATCATTGAGGCGGTTGAGCATAGAGCCGCGGGGAGTAATATCTACAACGCTGAGGGAGGCCGTATCCGTGCGTATCTGCCACCAGTGCGTCATACTGATTCCCAACAGATGGCATATCAATACCTTAATAGGACCCATGTGGGATACTACCAGAATCGAACCTGCCCGGGTATAGTCTTTTAAACGCTCCAGAAATCCGATG
>JAUYDN010000196.1 GCA_030691775.1 Dehalococcoidia bacterium | reverse complement strand
CCATCCAGAATGGTGTAGCCGATGCCGGCAAATACCTGGTGGGCGAACCAGCAAATCCGCTCGTAAGCATCACTCGCCCAGCCCTTGGCAACCGATGCCTCAAAGTCTCCAGGCTCGCCTTTGTCCAGCTTCCAGGCGGCGTAATAAGTCGACCATTTGATGCCATCCATATCTGCATACAGGTTGACGCAATGCTCCTGGACGTACTGGTGTATTCCGATAGGCATATCGAACTGGACGCGGGTCTTGGCGTAGTCCACCGCAAGCTCGAGGAGTTTCTGTGCCCCGCCGAGCATCTGGGCGCAGAGCAAGACCGCGCCGATTTTGAGCACATCGGATAAAGGCGTCCAACCACCGTGCAATTGCCCGACGATGTTCTTCTTGTTCACACGGACGTTTTTCAAGACGACCTCACACTGCTTATCGCCAGCGGTAGTATGGAGGGGGGTGTACTTGATGCCCGGGTCTTTGGCATCGACCAGGAAAAGCGTGACACCGTTAACCGGGTTGCGGGTAGCGCGGGTGCGCGCCACAACCAGCAGGTAATCCGCGGCGCAGGCATCATGGACAAAGAGTTTGGTGCCGCTCAGCACGTATTCATTGCCGTCCTGCCGTGCCCTCATCGTGACACCTTCCGGGTCCCAGGCGCTACCATTCCAGGCTGATTCAGGTTCGTTCAACGCCAGTGCCAGGATGCGTTCGCCTTCGACGACTTTGCGGAGGAACTCTGTTTTCTGCTCCTCTGAACCTGCTTTGAGAATGGTCAAGCCGCCGAGGACGACGGTAGAGAAGTGGGGGCTGGGAAACATCGCCCGGCCGAACTCCTCGTAGAGGACGCACAAATCGGTGATACTGCCTTCCGTGCCGCCGTATCTCTCCGGGTAGACAAGTCCCAACCAGCCAAGCTCGGCGATTTGACGCCAGAGCGCCGGCGAGTAGCCTTTCTCATCCTTTTCCATATCGCGGACAAAGCGCTCGGTGCATTCTTTTTCGAGGAGGTCGCGCGCCATTTTGCGTAACATTTCCTGTTCTTCGGTATATGTAAAGTCCATCTTTTACTCCTTCATCCTCACTTTTCCCTAGTCCCGCTCCTGGAGCGATTTGGCGATTTCCTTATTGAATTTAGCCGGGACTCTGGGGAGACCGAGGCCTCTGCCGGCGAGAACGATTTTGTTGACCTCGATGGTACCGGCGGGGTGCGTACTGCGTGATGTTTGCCAGGCGCGTTCTCCCATACCACCGAATTTGGCGTATTTGGAACCGCGTTGTAGTTGTGCGAAAAGTCCCAGGGTATCTGCGAGGGCTTTGGCGCGCGGTTCCGCGTCTACTTTGCCGCGGTAGGCTGAGGTACTGGGAGGCGGTGAACCAAGCCGCCGGCGCTGACTGAAGAACCAACCGTCGCGCCAGCCACCGAGGTAGGCGAGCACCCATTCGATGGCTCTATCCGCCAGAAGCTCCCTCATTTGCGGGTCGTCGATGAGGCGCTTGCCATTGCGTTTTTCTTCCCTGGCGAACTGCACCAGTTCTTCGAGGCTCCGTTTTTGTGCGGCGGGGTTGCCGGTATTAGTGCGCTCGAACTCGAAGGTAACCATGGCATGGTAGAAGCCGCGGTTCAGTTCGCCGAGCAACCTGTCCTTGTGCACGCGGGCATTATCGAAGAAAATTTCCACCGTGAAGTTGCCCATCGTGGGGAGCGGACTGTAGCTGATGCCGGGTGCGTGTGCATCAATCAGGAACAGGCTCAAACCGCGGTGTTTGGGTACTACCTCCGCTGTCCGTACCAGGGTATAGAGGAAATCTGCCGGACCCGGCGCAGTCATAAAGTGTTTTTGCCCGTTTAAGATGAAGGTATCGCCATCGGCGACTGCCCGGAGACTGACGTTGGCTTCATCCGACCCGGCGTCCGGCTCGGTGAAGGCTTCGTACCAGATAACCTCGCCTTTGGCGATGGGTGGGAGGAATTTCTTCTTCTGCTCCTCGGTGCCGAAGACGTGGAGTGGCGGACCGCAGACACGCAAGCCCATGGTAGCCGGCCAGACCGCGCCCCAGTAGCCGGTCTCTTCCATGACGATGCCCTGTTCCATGTCGCTCAAGCCCAACCCGCCGCTATCCTTTCCCCAACCGGGTGCCAGGTAGCCTTTAGCGCCGGCTTTCTCCTGCACGCCCATCCAGAATTCAAACTGCTTTTCGTTAGATGCCCGCCGTCCGGATAACCCGGGGCGGTAGTCTGAAGGCAGCTCGCTCACAAAGAAATCATGCACTTCTTTCCGTAATTTTTCCTGCTCTTCAGTGAATGAAAAATCCACGCGTTCCCTCCTACGTTTAATATTTCCCGGTTTGGATTGTTTACGTTGTATCCGATATGACAAACGTACCGAACGGTATCATAGCGACTTGCCAGCAAAATGTCAAATTTAGCAGGGCTACAGCTATAAACGGTCAGCGTTCAGCGATGAGCTACAGGAGAAAACGTAAGTTACCAGGCGTCTCATTATTGAATGGACTTCCGTGTACTTGATTCCGGTTGGTAGTGCGGAAGAGGTTTTTCGTGCCCGCGTGGTGGGGTTTCTATCCGGAGGGTTGGCGAGCCAACCCTCCAAAAAAACGTTCAGGTTGCCTGAAAATGATTTTTACTATTATAGAGCGTTGTTTTCCTCTGGATACCAGCCGGAGTTTACCCCGTACTCTGATACGGGGCTGGTATGACAGTTTTGGGGATGTTGGATTCCAGCAAAAGCTGGAATCCAACATCCCCGTTTGTCATTGTCGGGCTTGACCCGACAATCCAGGTAATTTTCGGACATCCTCTCAGGGGGATAGGTTCGTTCCAGATTATGATGAGACCGTTAGTAAAAGGCAATTGCATTAGCTGAGTGCTAAACGGCTTGCAAATAATACGTTTGCCCGCTACACTGATTTGCTATGAAGATTGTACGTTTTACTACAGGTGAAAAAACAGGCTATGGCGTCCTCGAAAAACAGAGCATCAAGGTTATCCAGGGAAGTATCTTTCGTTCTCTACGCTATTCCGGCGTATCGGTAAGGCTCAAGGATGTGAAACTGCTGGCGCCCTGTTTACCCTCGAAAATCGTTTGCCTGGGGCTTAACTACCGCAGTCACGCCGCGGAAGCAAAACAGGAGGTGCCGAAAGCACCCCTCCTCTTCCTCAAGCCCCCCACTGCTGTCATCGGTCCGGAGGATAAAATTAATTACCCGGAGATGTCACAGCGCGTGGACTACGAAGGCGAACTGGGTGTAGTGATAAAGAAAAAAGCTTCCCACGTAAGTGAAGCGGACGCGCTTGACTATGTTCTCGGCTATACATGCTTCAACGATGTCACGGCGCGCGACCTGCAGAGCCGGGACGGGCAGTGGACGCGCGCCAAGGGGTTCGATACCTTTGCCGCAGTCGGACCGTGTATCGAGACGGATTTAGACCCGGTGAACACACCGGTGGAGACATATCTCAACGGTGAGCTGAAGCAGAAGGGTAACACCCGCGACCTCATCTTCTCCGTGCGGACGGTCATCAGTTTCATCTCGCAGGTGATGACGCTCCTGCCGGGTGATGTCATCGCCACAGGTACGCCTGATGGCATCGGGCCGATGAAACCTGGTGATACGGTGGAAATCAAAATTGCACCAATCGGCACCCTGCGGAACTACGTAATAAATAAATAATCTCCTCTCCATTGAGGGGCGTTGCCTCAAATGTCATTCTGAGTCCCGATGTCATCGGAACGATGCACTCGGGAGAACGAAGAATCTCCAGCACCTATTCAGTAGGTACGGAGACCTTTCCCCGACAGATAGGGGCTCAGGGTGACAAAGAAGAGCACTTTTAGGGCAAAACCCCCTTGGGAGGAGAGGAATAAGGTGAGGAAGGCATAAAGTCAACGATTGGTCATCCTTACCAGAGCCTTCTCTCCTCGAGGGAGAAGGCACAGCAGTACCGGGATACTCTGCGATTGATTACGTATCGTTCTGTGAGTGGTTCAAATCGCCGGCGATGGGGACGGCGGGTTGAAGTAGTCGCGCACATCCTGCCTGACCAGGTAGATAATCGAAAGCACGCCGATTGTTGTCCCCACCGGGAAGGCGAACAGGCTCAGAGCGCTGTGCACTATGCTTACGATGCGTGCCCATTCACGCGGTTTGCTCAAAAGCAGTCCTACCCCGCCGATGATAGACAGCGCCAGGTAGGCAACCAGCAACAGGATGGCGATGCTCAACCCGAAGATGCCGCCCATGCGTCCCATGTAGTCCAATTCCGCCGGTCCACCGTAATAACCCCAGTAGTTGCCCAGCACTGCCGGGAAAGCGAAAATGACGATAGCGGCGATGCCGATGAATGCGCCGAAGGCGGTAATGAACATCCAGATGGCGATGAGTACGAGTAGGTCCGGTTTTTTCATTTTATGTCCTCCTGAATGTATCCCTCTGTACTATCGCAAATCATAGGCTGACATAAAGTGGTTGTCAATACAATAATGCTATTAGCTATAAGCTGTCAGCCATCAGAAAAGGAAGAATCAGGCATACGCTCACAGGCGGGGTTCACCCTGAATATGAATTCAGCCTGAAGGGACGCCTGTGCCACGTAATACTAATGGTCTTATAATAGTACGTATTATCCCCCTTTGAAAAGGGGGATACAGGGGGTTTTGAAATCCCTCTCAATCTCCCCCGTATCAAGTACGGGGCAAGCTCTTTGCGAAAGGGAGAGGTTCAGGTTTTCGGAGTCCATCTTATTATGAGACTCTCAGTAACTATCAACTGACAACTAACAACTGACGAAACGGTTAGAATTTAGTGTTTAGAGTTTAGTATTTCGTCTGTGCTATTCTGTTAGTAGAAGGAACACGCACCGTGCATCATACTCTCAAACTGTATAGCCGTCACCGCGAGCTTTCCCTGAAGTTCTACCTTTTCTGTGCCTGGTGGACCGGAGTCCCGCTCATTGGGTGGGTGGTGAGGAGGGTGGGGAACTGGTGGGGCAGGAAGCTGGAAGGCGCATACCTGCTCAAGACTACGGAAGCCGAACAAATTATCGACTCCGCCAGCGAGCTTGCTTTAGGACCGTGCGCTTGCCGCCAGTTGACCCGCAAGTGCGATAGTCCCATC
>JAUYDN010000179.1 GCA_030691775.1 Dehalococcoidia bacterium | reverse complement strand
GAGCCACCTGCCGGTGATTGTCGACCCGAGTCATGCGGCGGGGCATCACGACCTGGTGCCGGCGCTGGCGAAGGCGGCAGTAGCGGCGGGGGCAGACGGCTTGCTTATCGAGGTGCACCCGAACCCGGCAGAGGCGCTGGTAGACGGTCTGCAATCGCTCAACCCGGTTGAATTTGCCAGGCTGATGGAAGAGCTGAGGGTAGTGGCACAGGCGGTGGGGAGAACAATCTAGAGAAAATTCCAAACAACAAACATCAATAACCAATCCCCTCCCCTTTTCCGCACTCTTTTTGTAGTGACACAGGCGTCTCGTTTGTGAGCCCATGCTTCGGTAATATGATGTTAGATTGCCGCGACTCGACGAAATCAAGTCTCGCAATGACGGAAGAAAACGGGGAGGGGCATTGATGCCCCTCCCACCTTAAAAACGCCCTAAAAATCCAGATTATTAGAGTTAAGTATTTAGAATTTAGAGTTTTCTCGCGATTTCATTTGCCGCCCACACCGCATCCTTAATCTCCCCCACCTTCGCGGAATCCCCGATGTTGTAGACCTCCGGGGCTTTGTCCTTGAGCGCTTCATAGACAGCGTTGTTAGAACCGCGCTCACGGGAAACGATGAGCGTATCGTAGGGTATGGTCAACTGCTTGCCGTCGTTATCCGTGGTGATGACTGCGCCGCTGGCTATTTCCTTGACATCGGTGTGGAACATCACCTTCGGATTGCTAACAAGCTTCTGCCACGGTAGTTCCCGCACGGTATTGATATCCAGCAGTTTACGCTGGACGTACCAGCGGCGCGGTCCGGGGTAGTCACGTGCCAGGGTCTCGTCACCGCCGCGCCCTATCATCGTCACATCCTTGCCCGCTTCCGCCAGCGAGATTGCCAGCTCTGCAGCCACCAGACCCCAGATAACCACCCTCTGACCGATGGCACGCTGGTTCTTGCAGGCTTCGATGTGGTCCATTACGTCCGCTTTACCTTTAGCAATGTCCGGGACAATCATCGAAGAGCCGGTTGCCACGATGACTGCATCCGGTTTCAGCGCCTCGACAGCGGCAGGTGTCGCCTCTTTGCATACCCGCACATCGACATTCAGCTTCCGCATCTGTACACCCAGGTAATCGAGGAAGTTCTGGAACTCGGAGGTAAGTTTGGTTTTTGCCAGCGCGCCTACCATGCCGCCAAGCTCAGGCTCTTTCTCCCATAGAGTGACTTTGTGCCCGCGCATCGAGGCAATACGGGCGGCTTCCATACCCCCCACCCCACCCCCGATTACGAGCACTTTCTTGGGATTCTTTACCGGGGTGAACGGCACCGGTTCGTCCTGTATATCGTAGTTCACCGGGCAGGGTCTGCCGCAGCCTGCCAGACAGCCGATGCACCCGCGCACGTCCTCCGGGCGGTTTTCAAGCCATTTCCTCGGGGTGTCGGGGTCGGCGACAAGCTGTCTGCCCATAAAGATGATGTCCGCTTTGCCTTCTTCCAGGAATTTTTCCGCCATCCTCATATCCACGATGCGCCCGACGCCGATGACCGGCTTCTTCGTGGCTTTTTTGACAGCTTCGGCGTGGTGGATGAAGATGCCGCGCGGGTAATACATCGGGATGACGATACCTTCCGGCGAGTGCATGATACTGCCCTGCGAGACATCGAAGCAGTCGACGCCGGCGTCTTCCAGCGCGGGCACGAGGATTTTGCAGGTGTCTTCGAGCGTGATGCCGTAATTGCCCATCAACTCGTCACTGCCGATTCTGACGAGGATGGGGTAGCTTTTACCCACCGCCTGCCGCACACGGGCGATTGTTTCACAGGGCATCCGCAAACGGTTCGCCCACGAGCCACCGTGCTTGTCCGTGCGGCGGTTGTACATCGGGGAGAGCCAGGCGGAATAGAGGTTAGCGCCGCCGTGTGCCAGGTGCAGTTCGAAGATATCGACGCCCGCTTTCTTGAGACGGACGGCGACATCGACCGTATCCTGGATATGTTTTTCAACTTCCTCCGTGGTGACCTCTTTTACGGGAGGTAGCGTGCGGTTGTATTCGTGGGTGGAGAGCTTGTGGTGCTTTTCATCGGGGTAGGGAGGCAGTGAAGGCGCCAGGCCGGACTGCGGACCAAGCGCTACGGTCTGCACGCCCAGTTTAGCGCCGTGCCTGTGCATGGCATCCACGAGCCTTTTCCAGCCGGGGATATACTTGTCATCGGTGACGCCCACCCATTTATTGAAGCCCATCGAGCGCCGGCGTGCGAGCGCCGCTTCATCCGGCGGGGTAACGACCACGGCGCCGGTCATAATCAAGCCCGCGCCGCCCTGCGCGCGGCACTCAAACCAGCGGATGGTCTGGTCGCTGATAAACCCGTCCTCGCCGCCGGGCATGTTCACCAGCGACGGCAGACCGATGCGGTTCTTAATTTTCAGACCGTTGATTTCAACCGGTTCCCAGACTTTTTTGAGCATGTTTTCCTTCCGCCTTTCTTCAATAAATTCAAACGCAACTGATTCTCATTTTGGCAGTTTTAAGGGAGGGGTGTCAAACGGGTGCGAAAATGTTGACACGTGGATTGCGTGGTGTCAGAATAAATGCGCATGTACTGATAATCCTGGGAGGTGCGGGTGAAAATCTATAATTATACCGTCGTTTTTGAGCCGCTTCCAGATGGTGGCTACAATGTGGTCGTACCGGCAATTCCTGAAATAGTCACCTTCGGGGAAACTCTTAAGGAAGCAAAGGCAATGGCAAAAGACGCGCTCCGATGTTATATAGAGAGCGCTATAAAAACTAACGAGCCGATTCCGCAAGATAGAGAACCTTCTGTTGAGCGAATAGCGGTGCGTGTGTAGTATGCCAAGACTCCCTCCTGTCAGGGGAAACGAGGTCTTGCGCATATTGCTTAAAGCCGGTTTTTACATTCATCACCAGCGTGGGAGCCACGCCCGGCTTTTCCACCGAACCAAGCCGGAACTACGTGTCACTATTCCCGTACACCGCAAAGAACTCCCGGAGAGGACCCTGAAGTCCATACTCAGGCAAGCCAATATGACGGAAGAAGAGTTCTTGCGTCTTAAGGGAGACTGAGAACCGACGAGTCACTCTCAATAGTCGCCCGTACGATTATTCAGGTAAAATCCTATTATTCTCTTCAATCTATTAGCTGACTGCTAATCGCTGATTGGTTATAGCTAACAACCAATTGCTTCTTTTCCTTGACCCCCTCTTCTTTATACCTTTATAATGGGAATCAGCGTTTAGCGTTATGCGTGATTAACAAAAAAGGAGTTTTCTATGACGGAAGCCGTTGCTAAAAAGCGCCTGCCTTTGCGCAGGGGACGCTTCGTTGTCCCGGAAGACCCGAACAAACAGCCTTATCTCATCGCCGGGAGGTGCAAGAATTGCGGTAAGTACTTCGCGCCCCCGCGCCACATCTGCCTCAACTGCGGTAAACAAATGATGGAAATAGCCCCCCTCAGCGGCAAAGGCAAAGTATATAGCTTCACCGCCGTCTGGCAGCAATTGCCCGGCGCTCTTGTCAAAGTGCCATACGCCATCGTCATCGTCAGCTTCCCGGAAGGCTGCCAGATGCACGCCGTCGTCACCGAGGATTACGATAAGCTCCAGGTCGACCAGGATATCGAGGTCTATTTCGAGAAAATCACCGAAGACAAGGAAGGCAACGACCTTATCGTCGATAAATTCCGTATCGTAAAAAAGAGCCAGGAGTAAGGAGATAACATGAGCACATTATCAGCCTGGAAGAAAATGCGCGAGGTCTGCGTCATCGGCGTGGGTCTGCACAAGTTCGGCCGGTTCGCGGATAAAGACCTCGGCGACCTCGGCAGGGAAGCCATCCTTGCCGCTTTCGAAGATGCCGGTTGCGGTCCCAAAGATATTCAAGCCGGGTTCGGTGGCAGAGTCTTTACTCCGAACTCCACCGCCATCCGCCTCATCAACGAGGTGTTCATGACGGGTATCCTGGTGGATAACGTCGAGAAAGCCTGCGCTACCTCATCGACTGCGGTACGCCTGGCGACGTGGGCAATCGGGGCGGGGCTTTACGATGTCGTTCTCTGTGTTGGCGCGGAGAAAATGGAACGCGGTCTGGTGGGTGGCGTGGCGCCGGGAATGGAATCACGCGCCTCTTACAGCCAGTTGATGGGTCTGGGCATTATGCCCGGTGAATATGCTCTTCGCGCCCACCGTCATATGTATATGTATGGCTCCACAAGGGAAATGTTCGCGCAGGTGGCGGTCAAGAGCCACAAAAACGGCGCGATGAATCCATATGCGCAGTACCAGACTCCGGTTACGCTGGAAGAGGTGCTCAATGCTCGCATGATAGCCGACCCTCTGACCCTGTACCAGTGCAGTCCGACCACTGACGGCGCCACGGCGACTGTTCTCTGTGCGAAGGAGGTTGCTCACAAATTCCGGGGCAAACCAATCACCATCGCCGGGTGGGCAAGCGGTACGCCATCTTACGAACCGGTGGGCGTCGGCGGAGATGTACAGGAGGGCTTTATTCCCAGGCTCGCAAAAGAAGCCTACGAGCTCGCCAGCATGGGACCCGAAGATATTCAAGTTGCCCAGGTACACGATGCCTTCAGCGCCGGCGAGGTCTTTGCCTATGAAGACCTCGGTTTCTGCAAGCCCGGTGAGGGCGGAAGGTTCGTCTGGGAAGGCAAAGCGGATATCAACGGCAAGGTGCCGGTCAATACCGATGGCGG
>JAUYDN010000113.1 GCA_030691775.1 Dehalococcoidia bacterium | reverse complement strand
CCCCGATACGGCATTGTGCCCCTATCACCAGCGGTCCGTTTAACTTCGCATCCTTTTCTGCCACGCATCCTTCCCCGATTATCACCCTCCCGCTCATCCGTACCGAAGGATGAATGCGGCGGTCCTTTCCCGCTATCACCTGCCGGTCCAACTTGTAGCCATCACACCTGCCATCGAGCAGGTCACGGTGCAACTGAAGATATTTTTCCGGGGTGCCGGTATCCATCCAGTAGTTCTGAGAGCTGTAGGCATAGACCGGCTCACCGCTATCGAGCAAGCCCGGGAACAGCTCCCGTTCAAAGCTGAATTTCCTGGCGGGTGGCACACGTACCATTACATCCGGCTCCAGCACATATGTGCCGGCGTTAATCATATTGGTGGTTACCTCTTCCCGTTTGGGTTTTTCGAGAAAACGTTTGACTCTACCCTGGCTGTCAGTTTCAACGACGCCGTAAACGGTCGGGTCGTCTACAGGTGTCAGGACGATGGTAGCTTTTGACCTGCGTTGTGTGTGAAAATCCAGCATCGCTGTGAAGTCGCGGTCATGGAAAATATCGCCATTGAGGACAAAGAAGGTGCCATCCAGGTGTTTTTCCGCGTTTTTCACCGCTCCCGCTGTACCCCTGGGGGCATCTTCCATGACATACGTCAGGCGGACACCGAGATGGGTACCATCCCCGAAGTATTGGACCATCGATGCGGCGAGGTGGTGCTGGGCGAGAATAATGTCGTTGATGCCGTGTGCTTTCAGGTTCCAGATGACATGTTCGAGGAAAGGGATATTGAGAACGGGCACCATCGATTTTGGCGTGTTGCAGGTGAGGGGTCGCAATCGCGTACCCTGTCCGCCTACCAGGATGACTGCTTTGAGCATGTTGCGGGTCTGCTTTCCGTGTTTTGAGTCTATTGTAGCACAGTCAAATACCGTTTGTGTCAGCCGCTGTTCCTGCGCCGCAAGCTCAGTGCCGTTACTATGGAGATTCCCACCGCGAATACTGCAAGAATCGTCAGGTCGAACCACGTATCGGTCAGAGTCTTACCCCGGAGCATAATATCTCTCAAACCACGCACGGCGTAAGTCAGCGGCAGGAATCTGGCTATCCACTGCAGGTAATCGTTCATCTGCTCTACGGGCCAGAGCAAACCACTGAGAAAGACCTGCGGCAGGATAATGAGCGGGATGAACTGTACCATCTGGAACTCGTTGCGGGCGAAGGCAGAGACAAGGATACCCAGGTTGATTGCCCCGATAAGCACGACAACCTGGAAAACAAAGATTTGCCAGAGGTCACCCCGGTAATGCACATCCAGGGCGTAAATCGTGAAGAGGACGATGATAAGGGACTGCACCAGTGCAAAAATAAAGAAACCGAGCAGGTAGCCGACCACGATGTCCAGCCTCGATACCGGCGATGCCCATAACCTTTCGAGCGTGCCCTGGGCGCGTTCTCTCAGGAAGCTGATGCCGGTCAGTAAAAACCCGAAGAACAATGCCAGTGTGGCGAGGAGCGCGGGCGCGATATAATCGAGCAGTCCCTGTTGCGGCGGGAAGCTTAACCAGATTATCGTCATTACCACCACGGGCACCACCATTATTAGCGCCAGAGTACGGCGATCGCGCACGATTTGCCGCATAATCCGGCCGGCAATGGTGAGCGCATGGCTGTGAATCACTGGCTTCCCCCATGGCGCACATAGTAAAGGAAGGCATCTTCCAGCGAGGCGTCTGGTTTCCCCGGAGCGCGGCGTAGCTCGGCTGGAGTCCCTTCGGCGATGACACCGCCGTTGCGGATAAATGCGAGCCGGTCACAGTGAGCGGCATCATCCATTGTGTGACTGGATATGACGATAGTCACGCCTCGCTTGTTCAGGTTCGCGAAGTGTTGCCAGAAACTCACCCTCAATTCAGGGTCAAGTCCCACGGTTGGCTCATCCAGGAAGAGGAGTGGAGGACTGTGGACGATGGCGCACGCCAGGCTCACCCTCTGCTTCATGCCGCCACTCAGTTTCGTGATACCATCTTTACGCCGTTCCCACAAGCCGACCAGCCGCAGGACTTCCTCCACGTGCGCGGCTCTTTGCGTCCGGTCGTGCATCTCGTAAATACGGGCAAAGAAATCGATATTCTGGATAACGGAAAGCTCGCTATAGAGCGAATACTGCTGTGGCATATAGCCGATGAGACGGGCGGTCTTGCCCGAAGGAGCCTGTCCGAGTGTTTTTATACTACCCTGGCGGGCGTCGAGCAGTCCTACCAGCAGGCGGATGAGCGTTGTTTTCCCGGCGCCGTTCGGACCCAGCAAACCGAAGCTGATGCCACGCGGTACATGCAATGAAAGGTTGTCCAGTGCCTTCAGTCTGCCGTAGCTAAAGGATACGCCTTCGACTTCGACCGCGTAATCAGGTTGTCGGCTGGTATTCATTGTTGAGGAATATGATACAGTGGAATGGTGGTGGAATCAACCCCCCGTTTTCCACCCCACACCTCTACCTCCCAAGTTCCAAATATCAAGCGACAAACACCAAACAATATCAAAAGAAGAAATGCCAAGGCGGGGGAAACCTAGTACCAGGTACCATCTAGTTTTGATATTGGTGGCACAGTCGTCCCTTCAGGGTGAATTCGTATTCAGGGTGAACCCCGCCTGTGCGATAAGCGAAAAAATCTGTTACGTGCTACAAGTGATTTCCGTTGTCGCCTATTTTTTTGCCCGGAACGTTTCGCAGTCGGCATGCTTATCATCGATAGCCACGTCTACATTCGGAGCCTGGCATTCCAATTGCTTGTTTTCCACGCAGTTGGACGCAAGACAGGCGCCTATCCCACCTTTGACTTCGAGATATGCGCCGCGCGACTGCAACCCGCTATGACCACGGTATTAAAAACCCCATCATGTAGGGGCGAGGCTTGGAGCTTGTCTCATTAATATCATTCCCGATACTAACAAGGATAGAAATGGGTGTCATTCTGGAGCGAAGCGAAGAATCTCAGAGTGGGGGAATAAGACAACGCCTCCCCACCACCAGATTCTTCGTTGTCCCGATGCTAT
>JAUYDN010000209.1 GCA_030691775.1 Dehalococcoidia bacterium | reverse complement strand
TAACTTGACAATTACACAAGGGTTGCGTGGCGCCACATATGGACTATGAAAATGATGGTGGCAAAGCGGTGGGCAAGCAAGATGACCGCCAACTTGCACAAGGGAGTTGAGAGGGGCGTCAGCCCCTCTCAAAAGAGTTCTGCCCCTTCTCTGCGGAGAAGGGGCAAGGGGATGAGGCGCTGTGTAAGAACTGGCATCTGTGTTTAGAATTGTAAAGCTGTTATTGAGACACTACACTAGGTGCTCCTGTTCTAAGGTTCTCAGTTATCAATATTCAGTAATCGGAGTTTTACGTGTACTGACAACTGATGTCTGTTGGCTTAAGGTATCAGCATCTTATCTGCTATAATGCCTTCAATCACACCACGTCAGGAGCGTTTGAAATGAGCCAGATTATCGATGCCGGATTCCCCAGCAAACTTATTCCCGCCCCGATGCCATATACCATCCTCCTCCCCGATGATTACGACAAGTCCGCCGAACCTCTGCCGGTGCTTTACTACCTGCACGGCGGTAACGGTAACGGTCACGATTTCGTGGCAGGGACGCGGGGCGTTTTCGATGAGATGTGGAAGGACGGGCGGTTACCCCGGATGGTGGTGGTGGCTCCGAGCGTCACCCGCAGTTTCTACATGGACTTCCGCGATGGCTCCCAGAAGTGGGAGACCCTGCTGACCACCGCATTTCTTGCCCACATCCGTGCCACTTACCGCGTCATTATTGAACGGCGCGGACTTTATCTCTGCGGAATATCTATGGGTGGGATGGGCGGACTGCGCCTGGCGTTCAAATACCCGGAGCTGTTTGGTGGGGTGGCGGCAATGGAACCCGGAATCGAGCCTGTCCTTGATAACAAAGACGTCAAGCTCGAAGACCGCTTCTGGCGCGCGGATGCTCTGTTCGGGGAAATATACGGGAAGCCAGTGGATGGCGCGTACTGGGCGGCAAACAACCCCGCCAATATCGCAATGAAAGACTCGCGCCGGCTTATCGATTCAAAACCGGGCATTTATCTTGAGTGTGGCGATGAAGACTCGTTCGGATTAGACCGGGGCACGGAGTTCCTGCACCGCATCCTGCGTGATAACGGCATTTTACATGAGTACCACCTGGTGCGCGGCGCCGACCACCTGGGGCGGACGCTCGGACCGCGCCTACGGGAGGCACTCGGGTTTATTGCCGGGCTCATCAACCCGCCACCCCCCGACCCCATTGTGGAAGGTCTCCGTAAACAAATCGCTATCTGGAAAGCGCAGGCGCAAAAGCGGTACGGAGAGAAATAATATGCCCGGTAATGGCTATGAAGATTACGAGTTCACAGCGGAATACTACGACCCGGTCTATGACCGCTTTACCCGCCGTGACATTGAATTTTACGTCGAGCAATCGAAGAGGGCTGGGGGACGGACGCTCGAGCTTGGTTGCGGCACCGGGCGCGTGCTCATTCCCACCGCTTTAGCCGGCTGTGAGATTACGGGACTGGACCTATCCTCTTTTATGCTCGGTAAATTGCAGCAGAAGCTGGAAAGGCAACCACCAGATGTACAGAAGAGGGTCGGCCTTTCCCAGGGGGATATGACAGGTTTCGATACCGGGGAACGATACGCTCTCATCACCATCCCTTTCCGGCCTTTCCAGCACCTTATTACCGTGGCAGAACAGAAAGCCTGTCTTACCTGCGTGCGAAGGCATCTCCTGCAAAACGGCAGGTTTGTTCTCGATGTATTTCACCCCTCTATCCCCCGCCTCATCGACCCCAAATACCTGATGGAAATTGAAACTGACCCCGGGATAGAGATGCCTGACGGCAGAGTCCTGCGGAGGGCTCAACGCATCGCCGCTTTTCACCAGGTGGAGCAGTACAATGATATTGAGCTTATCCATTACATCAAGCACCCCGATGGTAAGGAGGAGCGACTGGTGCACGCCTTCCCTATGCGGTATTTTTACCGGTACGAGATGGAGCACCTGCTTGGCTTGTGTGGATTCAGGGTGGTTGAGTTCTACGGCAACTTTGACCACTCACCGTTTACGGCGGAGTCTCCCGAAATGATTTTTATTGCGGAGAAAGTATAATTTATGTCCCACCCGCGTGATTACCAGACGCCCGCAATCATCATCAAGAAAATAAAGCTGGGCGAGGCGGATAGAATTCTCACCCTGTACACACCCGGCCTGGGGAAAATCCAGGCGGTGGCGAAAGGCGTCCGCCGTCCGAAGAGCAAGATGGCGGGCCACCTGGAACTGCTCACCCACAGCCAGGTATCTCTGGCGCGCGGGCGTAACCTGGATACCATCACCGGGGCACAGACCATCGATAGCTTCCTGCAGTTGAAGACCGACCTTGTGCTCACTTCATACGGTCTGTATATCATCGAATTGCTTAACCAGTTCACCGCCGAGCATGTTGAAGACGAAGCTCTTTTCAACCTTGTGCTGGAGACATTACGCCACCTGTGCACCACAGATAACCGCGACCCTTCGGCAAGCTCCTTCGGCTCAGCTCAGGACAGGTCAGGGCAAGCTCTGCTTCTGCGCTACTTCGAACTGAAACTGGTGGACATGGCCGGTTACCGTCCGCAATTGCACGAATGTGTTGTCTGCCATAAGTCACTGGAGCCGGTAATCAACTATTTTTCCGCTAACGCCGGCGGTATGTTATGCCCGCGGTGTGCCCCTCGCCAGCCGTTTTCCTTCGAGATACCGGTTAATGCCCTCAAAGTCCTGCGGTTCATCCAGGACAACGATTTTACGGTGGTATCACGCTTGAAGATAAACGGCTCGCTGTCACGGGAACTGGAAGCCGTCACACGCCACTACCTCCGCTATTTACTTGAGCGCGAGGTCAAATCGGCGGCGTGGCTGGACGAGTTGAGAGAGCAGTTAAGACAACCAAACGGCGTTGCTCCTTAACCGACAACTGATAACTACCCAATCAGAAAATGCCAATGTTTCACATCATCTATAATGACAACGTGGCGATAAGGTAGACGGTGTTTTGGGCGACCTCAAGGAGCTTGTCTCATTAATATCATTCCCGATACTAACAAGGATAGAAATGGGTGTCATTCTGGAGCGAAGCGAAGAATCTCAGAGTGGGGGAATAAGACAACGCCTCCCCACCACCAGATTCTTCGTTG
>JAUYDN010000076.1 GCA_030691775.1 Dehalococcoidia bacterium | reverse complement strand
TGCCATGTTGCGGCCCCGAGGCGGGCTACGGTGGACCGTTTGGGGGTCCGCACCGCCAGCTCAGGCAGGCTGCTAGGTCAGCCGCTCATTGACCTTCTGCATCACCTGGAACGCATCCGCCACGTACAGCACGTCGGTCTTGCCCTGCGCCCAGCCGCAGTTGGGATTGAGATTGATCGCGCGCCGCTCGGTGATGAACCGCCAGCCGACCACGTGCGGTTCTTCGCCGTGGCAGCACGTGGCGAGGCCCTTGCGGTGGCGCGGGCTCGATCCGGTCTGCCCGATCTGGTTGAGGTGCGTCATGAACGGCAGCACGACCTGGCCTTCGCCGCTCAGATCGACGAGCGACTTGCTGCCGCCGAGCGACGCCTGCGTTGCGCGAAGACATCCGAGAATCAGCGCTTCGGCCTCCGGCACGTGCGTCTGGCCGTCCGGCTGCTTCTTGGTCCATCCGGCGCCGGCCACGAGGAGCAGCGACGCGTCCGGGCGAATCGTCTGCTCGCCTGAGGCTGGTGCGCGCACGCCGGTGACCTCGGTGCGAATCTCCGGCAGCGCGACGGTGACCGGCTCGACCGGTTCCCACCAGCTATCGTAGTCCGTGGCGCAGGCAATAATAGCGTAGCAGATTTCCGCCTCGCGTGCGAGCTTCGCTTCCGGTAGTGCCGTCATGCCGATAACATCCGCCCCCCACGATTTGTACAGCTTCGATTCGGCGCGGGTGGAGAAAGCGGGACCCTCCATGCAGACATAGGTGCCTTTCCAGTGAACACTCGCGCCTGCCTCTTTTGCCGAATCATAGAGAATCTTGCTTAAGTCCGCGCAGAACGGGTCGGCGAAGGCGATGTGGGCGACAATGCCGTCGGTAAAGAAGGTGCTGGTACGTCCACGCGTGCGGTCGATAAGCTGGTCGGGGATAAGCAGATGACCGGGCTTGACTTCTTCCCTGAAACTGCCACAGCTATTGATGGCGATGATATGCTCGACGCCGAGCGATTTCAAGGCGTAGATATTAGCGCGGGCGTTTAGCTCGGTGGGGGAGATGAAGTGCCCGCGACCGTGCCGGGGCAGGAAAGCCACGCCGATGCCATCCAGCTTGCCGGCGATAATGGTGTCAGATGGTTTACCGAAGGGTGTGTCAATATCCAGGTGCTGGACACCGGTCATCCCCTCGATGTTATCCAGTCCCGTCCCCCCGATAACGGCGATGGTGGCTTTAAGTGAAGTGGACATTGAGCCCTCCAAACAGAGAATTCATACATCCGTGAGTGGTCAATTTCTACTGGTCAAGTTTGTAAACGTTACTACGATGCCCGACGGCACGAATCAATATTACTTTGCGTGAACGGGAAACCGAGTAAAGGACTCTGTAATCTCCAACAACCAGTTTGAAATAGCCTTGTAAAGGACCGGTGAGAGGTTTAAGCCTGATAACCTCAAAATTTGTCCTCAACCAATCTATTTTCAAGAGTATTCGCTGGGCAACAGGGGAACCAATTTTCCTCAAACCGTTGCGTGCATCCTGTTCCCATTCAATGCCGTACGTCACTTCAGATCAAGTCCGAATTCTCGAGCAACCTCGCGCATTGGAATTCTTTTTTTCCTTGTAGTTTTTTGAGCTTTGAGCTGCGCTATGATTTCTGGTCGGACCTCTAATCCCGCATCCGGGTCACCAAGCATTTCCTGTAGTTTCTCTTCAATAGCATCCTGAATCAGCAACCGTAGTTCTTCAGTTGTCAACTCTTTCACTCTCGTTGCCATACCCCACCTCCTCTGAATGTGTTTCTATTATAACGGATTTTGCCCAATTTCAGAATAATATTTGTCACCCGATAACGGCGATGGTGGCTTGTGGTGTGTTGGGCATTATGTGTTCTCCTCAACAATCTTTCTTTCTTCTTCATTTAGCCCGTATAGCTGGTAAACAAGCTGGTCAATCTGATGCTCCAACTCTGAAACATCTGCATTTGGATTTTTGTCCTTTATAGCAAGGATTCTATTAACCAGGGACTCAATGTGTTGTGTCTCATTGGTTACGGGGATAGGGAAGTCTTTAATAAATATCGCGCTAGGTTCATAATATCCATTTTGGAGCTTGGCTAATAGCTTATCAAACAACCAAAGTACAACGGTTGAATTTAATATTCCGAGCAAATATTTCGAGGCATCAGGAATAATGAATGCCTTCTGGTTAATATAATAGCCTTTATCATCCCATGCAAACTCATTGCGCTTGCAGATGTTTGGATAGGCAATTTTAGGTTTTTCGAACTCTTTCCAATAAGCAATATTATCTTGAATTTCATACCATTCATAACTTCCAGGCTTACGTCCATCCTCAGCCCCTGGCATGAGTTGTTTTTTATACTTATTAAGGTACTTATTAATGGCTGGATACTTGGTGATATCAACGCCGTGTCGGGTAAATATAAGCCATAAATCTGGCGGTTCTATTAGCCACCGTTTTACATCCCGGCCTCGCAAGAATGGTTTCAGTAACTCGGCTGATGACGGATGTTCTGCAATGAGTAGGTCCCGCGTGGCACGGTCCACCACAAAAGCCTCATTCAGTCCGGTCACGATACCACGATAAAACCTTCCATCTACGTATTCACCTAACGGTTTCCCTACACGGCGTAGTTTTTCCAGCAAACGGAGTACGACCGTGGATTCTAGCCTCCAGCCATCAGCGGATAGCTCTTTCTGGGCAATAAGGAAACTTTCGGAACGGAAGACGATGGCGAACTCTTCGAGCGGTGGGCCGGGTTTCCATGTAAAAATACGGGTTTGATTTTCAGCTGGCAGTGACTTAAGTAAAATAATAACACTGGGGTAGGTAATCGCGTTAAAAACAGGGGCATCACCAAAATCGATTAGTTGGGAAATTGTAGTCTTAGTGCTCAGAAATTGTCGTAGCTTCTGCCCATAACCGGAGCGGAAGTATTTGTTCGGGGAAATGTAAGAAAGGAGGCCGCCCTCCTTAAGTATCTGGAAGCCCCGTTCGTAAAAATAAACATATATATCGGCAATTCCAGTGTAACATTCATATTTCGTTTGCAATATTGGCTTGAACTCTTGTAGCTGTTCTTGGCGGACATAAGGCGGATTCCCAATAACAATGTCAAATCCGCCTTCAGCCATAATTTTAGAAAATTCCTGTTGCCAGTTGAAGGGGTTTTTCTCTTGCCAGCTATCACCAAAATAGCTTCGGAGTTCCTCTTCTGTGCCTGAAACCAGCGAATTACCGACCTTGATGTTTTCATTCAAAATGAGCGGTAGCTTTTCCCGCTTTGTATCAGAAAAGGCTTGCATAGTAAGATTGACGGCAGCGATTTCTGCCGCCTCGGAGTCTATATCCACCCCATAAAGTTGTTTTTCCAGGATGTGATGTGGGTAATCTATGAGTGGCTCCGGTAGCTGCTTGAACGTCTCCATGCGCTCGAACATGTCCGAACTAGCTCCACCTACCAAGAGTTTTAATCGTTCATTCTCTATCATCTCGTTCATTCGACGATAATAATCGGCAAATACTTGGTAAGCGTAAATCAAAAAGGAGCCACTACCGCATGCCGGGTCGACCACCCTGATTTCCTTTGCTTTTTCAATTGCGTGGAGTCCGTATTCATTTTCTAATTCACTTAACAGATGACCTAATGTGTTATCCACCATGTAATGGACAATGAAGGACGGCGTATAATAAATGCCGCCAGCTTTCCGTATATCAACACGCTCCTCTGAACTGACAACACCATTTTTGAGAACTAGTTTGGTGCTGAGGTAAGTCTCATAAGTGTTGCCTAAAATGTCTGAAGCAAACTTACGGAAGGATATGTTATTTATCTCAGATATGATTCTATCCAAGATATTGTTGGGGATGAAGACTTGCTCGCAGATGTGGCCCGGCTGAAACATGGTAGTATTATGGTATTTATCCATCATGTGTGAAAAGTTAATTAACTCACGCATGAGGTGGTCAGTACTGGCATAAGCCCCTTTCTTTCGATAGTTGCTGAGTATGTTTTCTATTACATCGTAAGCTAATAGCACTTCTTTATCATCTGCATAGCGGATAAGAATCAATCTATCAAGCAGACGCTGCACTGCTTCCATTAACTTACCAAAATCAAACGCATCAGAAGTCTTGAGAGCAGGATTATCAGAGTTGTGCTCGTAAATGGCGTTGGCGAGCTGGAGTCGCCAATCCTGTAGCAATGCCAAGAAAGACTCATCTACAGGTTTGATTTCTAGCTGTCTCTCGGTAGAGGGAAGACTGCCCGCCTGGATTTTCTCGGGAGATAAATGCAATAGTTCCGCCAACCGGCTAATCAACTCTTCAGGGTCATCGAACCAGAGAATTAACCGTTCATGGTCAGCATTAAAGACCTGAAGCCGTTCAAAGTTCGTCAGAATACAATAAGGAATTTTTTTGCCACGGGCATATCTGAAGAGTTGTTTCTCTTCCAGCGTACGGTCACCCAAGCGTTCGTTGGAGCGTGGTATAGCTCCAAATTTCTTGGCTTCCAGCATCAAAACAGGTTGACCGGCTATCTCCAGCCCAACATCCACAATACCTCCGCCACGGATATAACCTTCACGTCTGTAGCGCGTAGGCTCCGCAGGGTCGTTGTAGACATTCCATCCTAAAGCATCAAAAAGCAAATCAATGTAGCCAGCGCGGACGTCCGCCTCGGACTGATTCTTGTTGGTTTCACGTTCATATTTGTTGACCAGTTCGCTAATTTTTTGTTTTGCCTCGTCTTTTGTCATTGCCGTATCCTTATCGGAAATTTTAGATTCCCATCTTCAAATGATTTCCTAATTATACCCCTCTCCGTCACAATTGCGGTGATATAGCGCGCGGGGGTGACATCGAAGGCGGGATTAACTACAGCTACGTTGCTGGCGGCAAACCTGATTCCTCCAATATGGGTTACTTCCTCCGGCTTTCTCTGTTCAATCGGTATCTCATCCCCTGTTTTCATCGAAAGGTCGATGGTGCTGGTGGGCGCCACCACGTAAAAGGGTATGTTGTGCTCCTTCGCCAGCACCGCTACGGAGTACGTGCCTATTTTATTCGCCGTGTCCCCATTGGCGGCGATTCTATCCGCGCCCACAATCACGCAGTCGATTTCACCCCGCTTCATCAGCCACCCCGCCATGTTATCCGTGATGAGCGTCACCGGTATACCCGCCTTCTGGCATTCCCACGTTGTCAGCCGCGCGCCCTGGAGCAAAGGACGGGTCTCATCGGCATAGACGTGCACCTTTTTGCCCTGCCGGTGAGCGTAGATTACTACTCCCAACGCCGTTCCGTAACCGGGCGCCGCCAGCGGTCCCGTATTGCAGTGGGTCAGCACCCGGCAACCGCTTTTTAACAGCCGCGCGCCTTTACGGCTCATCTTCATGCTGTTATCGACTTCCGTCTCGTGGATTTTAACGGCTTCGGCGATGAGCGCCTGCTTGATTTCCGCCACTCTACCGCAATTCCGTGCCGCCTTCTCCATCCGCTCGATTGCCCAGAAGAGGTTGCGGGCGGTGGGACGGGTGCCGGCCAGGGTCTGTGCCGCGGCGTGCAGTTTCTCTAAAAACGATGCCTTGCTCCGCGCCTTGATTTGCAGTCCGCCCAGAGCCATCCCGTATGCCCCGGCGACGCCAATAGCAGGCGCACCGCGCACCTTCAACTCTTTAATAGCGGTTGCCATTTCCCGGTAGTCCGTGATGTCCAGGTAGACCTCTTCGAGAGGCAGAAGAGTCTGGTCGAGAAGACGCACTTTGTCACCACGCCACTCTAACGGTTGAGGTAAACGTATCTTTTTCAAAACACTAAACACTAAACTCTAAACTCTAAACTCTAAACTCTAATGAATAACTAATATCTAACCGTAAATGGCTGGACAAGTCAAGCACTCAAATAGCTATCGGCTATCAGCAGTCAGCTTTCAGCTTTTCAGGATATAGCTTTTGGAGAGGGGGGTGTGTTGTGCTACTTGATTATTGGTATTTGGCATTTGGTGGATTGGGGAGGCGGAAAGGGGGAGGGGAAAAGGGGGGTCTTGATAG
>JAUYDN010000061.1 GCA_030691775.1 Dehalococcoidia bacterium | reverse complement strand
CCCATCGCCTGCGCCACGTACTCCCGCCAGTAATCACCATCACCCCAGCTCAGCATCGCCGCCTTGCCGCGTGTCGTATAGAAATGCAGGTCGTGGTCCACAGTTACACCGATGGCGCCGAAAATCTGGTGCGATTTCGTGATAATACGCTCGAAGGCATCCGCGGCGAATGTTTTAGCGATGGCGATTTCCCTGACCGCTGGTTTCCCCTCGCTCAAGCGCCACGCCGCCTGGTAAGCGCTGAAACGCGCCCCGTCAACATCCGTTGCCACCTCCGCCAGGTAGTGCTGGATGACCTGGAAACTGCCGATGGGCTTCTCGAACTGCTTGCGCTCTTTCGCGTAATCGAGTGTCATTTCAAGCACACGTTGAAGCACCCCCGCCGTATCACAGCACCGTGCCGCCGCGGCGCGCTCGATAGCTCTACGGGCGATGCCCCAACCCCGCCCCAAGCCGCCGACGATATTCTCGCCGGTCACCTTCACCCGTTCGAACGTCACCTCGCAGAGCTTGTCATGGGCAATCGTTTTCAGGGGAGCGACCGTAATGCCCGGGCTTTTTGCATCGACGATAAAGACAGTAATACCGCGTTCCGGGTTAACCGTTTGCCTGGTACGGGCAACCACCAGAAGATAATCCGCAACCTGTGCATCGGGCACGAAGAGCTTGGTTCCGTTAAGTAAATAGCCATCCTTGTTCACCGTCGCCCGGAGCGAAATGGCGCGGGCATTATACCGGGCGTCTTTTTCATTGAGAGCCAGCGTGACGATGGTCTTTCCACTGGCGATGCCGGGCAGATACCTGTCTTTCTGGGCATCGGTACCTGATTCCAGGATGGTCAGCGCGCCGAGTACTACCGTAGAGAAAAAGGGTCCCGGTAAACAGGCGCGTCCCATCTCCTCGCAGAGTACCGCCAGGTCGAGGAACTGCAAGGCGCTCCCGCCATATTTCTCCGGTAACACCAGCCCCTGCCACCCCAGCCCCGCCATCTCTCCCCAGAGGTCGAGCGTGTAACCTTTCTCATCCGCTTCCATCTGTTTAACGTATGACTTAGGACACTTGGCGGTGAGAAAGTCACGCACAGATTTCTTGAGCATCTCCTGTTCCTCAGTAAACGTAAAGTCCATTCCCGCAAACCTCACTTATCGAAAGCGTTTAGCAATCAGCTAACAGCCAGTTTTTAATTCAAGACCATCACCCTATCCCCATTGGAAATCGGGGAGAAGAGTCCAGCCATCAAAGGTAAACTGGATTCATCCCGATTATATCGGGACTACGAAATATGAAAACCGGGGTTGTCATTCTGGAGCCCTTCATAATCGCTCAGGGTAAACTCCGCGAAGAATCTCAGGGAGGGGTAGGCGACCCCATGATTCAACTCCCCTCCTCCAGATTCTTCGTCGTCCCGATAAGGAATAAAGGAATTATCAGGACTCCTCCAGAATGACAATAAACGGTATTTTCGGGGTAATGGCAGTGTTAAACGCCCTCACTTATCTTCTTTAATTCCCGCCAGGCGTTTTGCCAGCTTCTTCTTCGGTTCCAGGTCGGTATCACGGAGTAATGTCATGCGGTGCGCCTCCGGCGAGCCGCCGCCGTGGATATTGGAAACGATATCGCGTGTCTCGAACGCCAGTTTTTCGATAAGACGGAACATACGCATGCGGTCTTCAGTCGAGACACCCGGCCTCCCTTTGAGGTACTTGTCCACGAGCTTGCCGATTTCCGGATTACGCAGGTCTTTCTCCGAGGGCAGGTCAGCCACAAAACCACCCGCGATATCGACAAGCAAGCGGATAGTCTCATCATATTCCTTACCTTCGTAGAGCTTGGAAGTGTTGGCAAGAACAGTGTCCACCTGGTAGATACCCGATTCATGGCGCGTTGCCTCGATTGACGCCGCCAGACAGCACCCGTACATCGTCTGCACGGTCTTAATCATCTCTGTGAGCTTCATGCCGATGTGGGTGGCATCAGGTACGCCGTTGTAATCGGCGATGGTTGCCGCCGCGCCGATAAGAATATCCCCGACGCCGCACTTACAGCCGCCGTGTGAGTGCCGGTGATAAGAGCCGAATGCCCGCACCATTTGCCCGGCGAACTCGTGCTCTCCGCAGAGGAAAATATGCTCGTCGGGGATGAAGACGTCATCGAAAATGACCAGCGGGGCGAACTTGGAGTAGTTGACGTTGCCCAGGTCGACACCCTCCAACGCGCGCTCCTCGAGCGTGCCCCGCCCGTAAACATGAATGACGCCCTTCGCATCCGTGGGCACGGCAAAGCACACGGCATAGTCTTTATCTGCCGCCCGCATTTCCCGCGAAGGGATAATCAGCCCCCAGTGACTGCACAGCGAGCCGCTCTGGTGCGCCTTGGCGCCCCGCACCACCACGCCGTCTTTACGCCGCTCGATAATGCGCAAATACATGTCCGGGTCTGCCTGCTCCGACGGACGCTTACTGCGGTCGCCCTTGACATCCGTCACCCCACTCCACACCACGAAGTCGTTTTTCTGGATGAAATTGAGCCAGTCGAGAAAACGCGTGTGATAGGGTGTGCCGTATTTCTTATCAACGTCGAAGGTAGTGAGAGCTGTGGCATTGATTGCATCGAGTCCGGTACAGCGCATATAACAGGTGCCCACGCGTTGGGAGAGAAACTTGAGCATCTTGATTTTGACGATGAGGTCTTCCGGACTTTCATAGAGCCTGACGAAGCGGTTGACTTTTTCCCCGGCAAGCTTCGAGTCGGCAACCAGGAGCTTTTCACCCTCCGGGTCATGCGCCAGGGCATAGGTTTGCGCCACACCGGCAACCTGTCCTTTGATGAGCGGGTGGTCGTGGATATTAGCCACTTTCTCCCCGAGCACGTAAGCCGTCGGGCGTGTCTTTCTTAAACTTTCGTAGTACTGTTCTGCGGTTTTAACTGCCACAAGCCCACCTCAAAAGGAAATTCTAAATAAATTCCAAACACCAATAACCAAATGTATTATATTTTCAAATTTTTTGACATTATTTCGGATTTCGAGTTTCGTGCTTCGGATTTTATCACATCCCGGTTCGGTAGCACCTATCGGTTCTTAATCACTTCGAACTGGCGACTATGCGTGCCTTGAGTGCCCGGAAGAATTCATCCGGTGCCTTCCCCAGCGATAGCTTCTCCATCGGGCACATGTCCGTGCCGGGGTCGTTCATAATGCAGTCGATTGTCTCGTTGAAACGGTATTTGATACCGGCTGCCGCCAGGGTCTTGATGGCGTTCTCACTACCCAACGCACTGAAGACGGTACGGCAATTTATGGTTATCAACAGTAATGCCGCCGCATTACCGACGATACGGTCGTAAACGGTTACACCCTCAACGAACGGCGCGCAGTTTTCGATGTAATCGACCATCGGCGCCAGCTTATCCTTGCGCGACGCGAAAAGGAGGCGACTGCCTTTATAAACGCGGAAGGTATCCTGGCTGTTCAGGAACTCCGCAAACCGTTTGCTTTTGATTTTCGTGGGTGGGTTGCTCAGGGAAAAACCCCCTCAATCCCCCTTTATAAAAGGGGGAGGTTTTATCTATTAATACGATAGGTTATTGCCTCGGCGTGTACTGTATTTCGGAACTCGGGAACACAGCTATAGAAGCGGCGCCCGGGTAATCGGCTTCAAGTATTTTCAGGACATCATCCCATTTGTGCACGGACATCACTTTGTCAGATTTCGGGTACCAGTTGTGCCCTGCCAGGTCCGGGTACTCGGTGTACACGATTAATCTCTTGACATGCGGCGGGACCGTGCCCCGCTGGCTCTCCGGCCCGAAGCTGTTCTCCCCGAACGGTCCGAGTAGGTAATGCACCACCTGTCCGTACGGTTCGTTGGCAATGAGCACCACATCGCCACCTTTCTGACCGATTGCCGTGTACCCGACCCCCGGTCCAAGGAAAGCCTCGTTCCCTTTGATAAAAGAGTTGACGATGACGATATCCTTATCCCTGGCACGCGGTGTGAGGTAGTGTTTTTTAGCTTCCGCCACAGAAGCGGCGTAGGCAGGTTTCAGTGCGCCGGCGAATATTACCACCGTCTCACCCCACTTATTGAAAAGTACGTTGACCATAAAGTCCAGCCCGGCAAGCTCCGCGGCCTCTTCCACGTCAAAGCGCAAGGGGTTTTCATCGAACAATCCCATTCCCAGCTTACCGCGCATCGCCGCTATATCATGGTAAGTATTGTGGTGGTTGTGCTGGGTGGTGTGGAAGGAAGTGACACCGGGCAATATTATTTTCCCGCCGCCGCCGAAACCGCTCATGGGATGCGGCACAGTCCCACCGATGGCAATCTTCAGGTCACAGCGCATCACTTCATCATTAACGCTGACCTCGGTCTTGTAGGTCTTGGTGTGCCCGACGACGACGCAGTTCCCGAATGGGTTGTGGTTATACACCGGGAAACGTCTCAGTACATCCTCGCCCAGCTTCTTCACAAAATCCAGCCTGCTCAAGGAACCGTGACAACCGAGGGCGCAGACGAACCGTACCTGTTTATCCCCGATTCCCGCTTCGGCAAGTTCCGCCAGCACGTGGGGTACAATCTCGTAAGCTCGGGTCACGCGGGACATATCGTCGAAGATGATGACTACCTCTTTTTTACCACGTGCCAGTTCCCGCAGAGGTTTTGTTCCGATAGGACTGGCAAGCGCGGCGCGGATTCCCGCCGGGTCGAGCGCAGGTTTGTTACCGCCTGCCATATCGCACATTTCCACCTGCCAGCGGTCGGGCAAGGGGAACTCATCTTCTTTTATCCCGTGCCAGGCAAGCTGGGGCAACATTACTTTAGCCATTTTCACAACCTCCCGCTGCTTAATTTCCAGAAGCCATTGAACTCACGAAACAACCAGGAACTAGGATACAAACATCAAGGAAATCTCAAGACTTAAATGGATAAATATTGTCAAGTACAATTGCCGTCCAAATTGACCAGAATTAAGCCTCATCCTTGTAGATTCGTTCGTATTTCCGACGAAGTAATATACTCCTAAAATTCAGGTTTCTTACAATAATGCTGCCCAAAGTTGCCTGCACAACGCCCCATCCCTTTAATCCCTTCCCGCGGGGAAGGGACTTGCCCTAGAAGAGGGGCTGACGCCCCTCTTAGACGCCCTGATGCAAGATGTACGTCCGGTTTGCTTACCAGACCATCTTCGACTCTATTTATGACGTTCATCTTTGAAAAACTTAGTTTAGACAAGTTTGATCGGGTATTGGTATTTGGTTATTGGTGATTCCTTGGTTATTGTTTCTTGGAATTTGGTTATTTTTATTAAGTTACCGGCGGCAACCCAAGACCGCGATTTGCCACGATGTTTTTAAGAATTTCCGTCGTGCCTGCCTGCAAGCTGTACCCTTTACTGCCGAGGAAGGAGTGCGGTGCCATACCGAGGACAGGCGCCCATTTTGATTCGGCGAGCAACTGTCCATACAGGCCGAGAATCTCGGTAGATAGACTGGCTAAACGCTGTTCGAAAGTGGTGCAGTATGCTTTTGCCATTGCTGCTTCCACATTCGGCGCTTTGCCACTTTCCATTACTTGCACTACACGGTAGGTGAGCAGACGCCCGATTTCAAAATCGACCTGTAACTGCGCCAGCCGGCTCCGGATGAGTGGTTCGTCACAGATACGCTTGCCATCGCGTTTGGTCAGTTTGGTGAACTGGGTGATAGCATCGAAGAGCGGGTAGTTACCCATCAGGCGTTCCAGTCCGGCGCGCTCGTAATCGAGCTGGTTCAATATCTGGTAAAAACCGCGGTTCTTCTCCCCGATAAGGTATTTCTTATGGACGCGAACGCCGTCATAAAACACTTCACCCCAGGCTTCGCTACCGGTAATATCGATGGTAGGACGGATAGTGATGCCGGGTAGTTTTGCATCGATGACGAACTCGCTGATGCCGCGGTGTTTGGGGGCATCCGGGTCCGTACGCGCTACGATATAGACGTGGGTCATAAACCGGGCACAGCTTGTCCACATCTTTTGCCCGGTGATGATAAAGTAATCGCCATCCTCTACGGCACGCGTCTTCAGTGAAGCCAGGTCACTACCGGCTTCCGGTTCGCTCATGCCCAGCCCTACATACGCCTCCCCGCTGCGGATTAACGGGAGAAGCTCGGCTTTCTGCTCTGGGGTGCCGTAAGCCAGTATCGCACGTCCAACCTGGCGGTCGGCGAACCAGTGACAGGCGGCAGGCGCGCCATAGCGCAACATCTCCTCTGTGAGAACCAGCCGGTCGGTGTGGCTTCTCGCCTGTCCGCCGTACTCCCTGGGCCACGTCAGCCCTATCCAGCCTTTAGCGGCAACCTTTTTGGTAAATTCCGGTGAATAGCCCTGAATCCAGCCATCGCACATCGGGATGAAGGTGCCCCGGTTGATTTCGTCTTCCAGAAAGCGCCGCACTTCCTGACGAAAATCTTCCTGTTCTTGTGTGAACTCAAAATCCATACACTGCTACCCTCATTTATATTCCGCAACCGTTCCCGTCTACAGCCGTTATACCACCAGGCAGGTGACAGTACGGGTAATACCCGCGATGGGATGGATGTGCTGGGTAACGATATCGCCGATCTCATTGAGGGTGCCGACCTCGACGATGGCGATAACATCATAGGGTCCCGTAACTGTATCCACTGATTTGATACCCTTGAGACGGCTCAGCCCGGTGACGACTTCTCTCGTCCTGCCAACCATACATTCGATGAGGATGTATGCTTTTGCCATGGGACTCCTACCTCCCGAACTAATATAGCGCCTGCTCATTGTACCAGGAAGCCAGCGCCTGTTTGTATTATACTCCAAAAGACCGGCTGTTTCACCAATAATGTAGAGACTCGCTCTCATTTTTCAAATGTAAAAGACTATCACCTTCCACGTGCTGGCAAGAATGGCGAGCAATTCGCCATGGTGCTGCCGCGCTACCCACGAACTATGAAAATCGGGGTTGTCATTCTGAGTCCCGATGTTTCGGTACGAAGCATCGGGAGAACGAAGAATCTCCAGCACCTACTCAGCAGGCATGGAGACCCTTCCCCCGATTTCCATCGTGGTCAGGGTGACAAGGATGCATTGGAGTGTTAGGGCAAAGCCCCGGTCGATAGAGGGGATACAGGCCTGCCCTGTTTATCCTGACCTGTCCCGAGCCGCGCCGAGGGAGCCTGCCGAAGGAGCTAACCGAAGGGCGGGAATGACCAGGGTGTTTTTGATTGTCACCTTCCCATTTTCTAAACAACGTCTAATTCGCATTAGCTATCATGTTGGCACAAACCGAATGGTGGCACAGGCGTCCCTGCCTGTGCGGCTTTTCTCCATCAAACCGCCATCATGTTCGCACAACCGAATAATATCGTTAACCAATCACGGCACCGTGAATAAAATCCGATACGTCCCGCAGGCGGCGGGTGTTTTCGAGTTCGGTGGGCATACCGTTGGTGACGCAGGTGACCACCAGGTCGCGCGTGGGTTCAACAAACCCGATGGAACTGCGCGCTCCGCCATGCCCGTACGCGGCCGCCGTCGCTCTCCTCCCGAACCCGATGTTCATCGGCTGGTCAAAGCCCTTGTGAAATCCCAGCGCCCAGGGCGGCATGACATCCATCCCCGCCTGTAGACTAAAGGTGCGGTCGATTACATCCTTACGGTGGGTGGCGGTGAAGAGCGCCACCGTCTCCTTTTTAAGAAACCGGTAGCCGTCCCATTCGCCGCCATTCCACAGCATGAGGTAGAACTTCGCCAGGTCGTGGGCAGGACCGTAACCGTTGCCGCCGGGTAATATCCGTGGCCGCGCACGCCGGTCGTTCCATGGGTTTGGAGGGGGTTTGGGCATGGTCTTCTCCGTGACCTGCGATAGGCGGTCGCCGAGCTGTTTTTCTCTTTCAGCAGTGATTCCCAGGCTACTGCCTTCCATACCCAGCGGCTGAAAAATCTCCCCCCTTAAATACACTTCGATGGGTCTGCCGTCTACACGCCGCACAATCTCTCCCAGGATATTCCAGCCAGAAAGCGGGTGATACCCCGCCGCCGTCCCCGGCTCCCATTCCGCCGGCTCCTCACAGATTTTACGGATGTTCGTCTCCCAATCGTAACGCAGGAAGGGGAAATTGACCATGCGAAAGCCGCCCATGTGTTTCAACACGTGCCTGACAGTGCAGGTCTCCTTACCGTTGCCGAAGTCCGGAATATACTTTTTTACAGGGTCGTCCAGTTCAAGTTTGCCTCGCTCTACCTGCTGTGCGATGGCAACGGCAGTGAGGGGTTTGGTAGATGAAAACCAGAGCATGACCGAGTCTGTCTTGAGCGGAATACCGGGTCTTGCCTCCCCCAGAGCCACATCCAGCACGGGAATGCCGTGCCGCGCTATGAAGAGCTGGGCACCATCGTGCATTCCGTCACGGCGCAGTTTCTCCAGGTGCTCTACCGCCTGTTCCAGTCCACCTCTGTCCATGCCCACCCTCTCCGGTTGCCCGATGATGCTGCCATCCATGCTCTAACCTCTCCAGAATGTATTAACGGCACTTACAGTTTTTCTGCTGTGTCTTTTGCTGTCACCGCACCGGTGCGCAGGATGTTGCGGGCAATGAGACTGGGTTCGATATCGGCACGGGCGTTCAAAATCTCCGATTTCAACAGCAACGCCTCTTTACGTGTCGCGGTATCCTTTGCACCCTTGATGGCGAAATCGATAAGATGGAGGGCAAGCTGACTCTGTCCCTGCTCCTTGAGCTGTTCGGCGCGTTTCATAATGTTGCCGGCGCCGCCGCTCAAATCCGTCACCTCAGCACCAATACCCGCACTATCCGCGGGGAATAGCCCGCTGGGATTGCCATCGTACCAGCCGGTGTAGCGGCGGTAGACATCGTGGATGATAAAGACCGGGTGCCCGTAGGTTGGCGCCAGCCAGGGCTTCTTCGCCAGGTCTTCCGGAATCTTGACCCGCTTGATAATATCTTCAATCCAGAACTCTTTGTTGAGAAGGTCGATGACCTGGTCGTGGATGGTACGCAGGTACTTCGCCGTGTCCAGGAGGACGACATCGATGAGGTTGCCGCGGATGATAGGACCGGCCCCGGCAATTACATACTCCGGGTTCTTACCCGCAATTATTTCCAGCGTCTGAGCCCATTCGAGGGTGTAGCGTTGTTCCTTAAGCGGATTACCGGTATTGGGACACCCGCCGATGAGCAAATCGCCGATAATTGCCACACGGCGCTCCGGTATCCAGACCCAGAGGCAATCATCCGTCTCCGCAAAGGCGCTGTAGATTTCGAGAGTTAACCCCCCGATGCGGAATTTCATGGCATCCTTTACAACCACATCCGGGTAAACATAGGTCATCGGTACCGGGGTTTGGCTTGATGCACCGGCACCGGGACGGCGCGGGAACTGGAGACGGCTGATATAAGCGCGGCGGCCGGCGAGCCGCTGGTATTTATCGAACCGTGGCGCCACATTCTCGTGCCCGATGACTCCGGGACGCGGATGACCCCGTTTCAACGCGTCTTCAATGAAGACCTGCGCCCCGCCAGCATGGTCGAGGTGCCCGTGAGTGTAGATAAGGCTGTGGAAAGGCACCTGTGTTCTCTGGCGGATTTTCTGGACGCGTCCTGGCGCATCCCCGGCGATGCCTGTATCCACAACGACGACACCTTCATCCGTGATAATGACGCCGCTACTACCAGCAATGGGCCAGCCGGGGGCGACGCGGATGATATCCGGCGTACAGTCTTCATCCTTCATAAAAATCTCATTCACCTCCCGCCGTGTGAGTTCGAGATAGCTGTCTTCATAGTGCTGGGTCATAACATACTCCTTCCGTTAAATTCGCCGGGGGAATCCCATAATTTATAGCACACTGAGAAAGCAGGCGTCAAAATGAGTAGAAGATTGTTTATTAATATCATTCTTGGGCTTGACCCGAGAACCCAGACACCAGTCCCTCCCCTTCTA
>JAUYDN010000055.1 GCA_030691775.1 Dehalococcoidia bacterium | reverse complement strand
TTCCCTATCCAGGACCAGCGCGGGCGGGTGACCGGGTTCGGCGGGCGCGCTCTGGATGATGAGACACAGCCCAAATATCTGAACTCACCGCAGACACCGGTTTTCGATAAGAGCGATACACTTTACGGCATTCATCTCGCCGCCCAGTCAATCCGCCAGCAAGATGTGGCAGTCATTGTCGAAGGTTATATGGATGTTATCATCCCGCACCAGTATGGCTTCAACAACGTGGTTGCATCTATGGGCATCGCTATTACGGACAAACAGGTCAACCGACTCAAACGGCTGACGAAGAACCTGGTGCTCGCCCTCGACCCGGATGAAGCCGGCGAAGAGGCAATGTTGCGCTGTATCGGTTACGAAAACAGCCTGGAAGCGGAGGTGAGAGTTATCTTGCTTCCTGAAGGAAAGGACCCGGACGAGGTAATCAAACAGGACCCGGATAGCTGGCGGGGATTGGTGGATAAGGCGGTGCCGGTTATCGAGTTTGCTATTGAAAAGACAGTGGGAAAGCTGGATATGAGCACCGCGCGGGATAAATCAATTGCCGTCAACAGCCTTATGCCCGTTATCTCCCATGTGAAGGATGACATCCGGCGCGACTTTTATCTCACCAGGCTATCCAAACTCACGGGAATCGGTTATGCTAAACTAGAGTCTGTACTGAAGAGCCAGCTGGTAAAACCGAAGGGGGAAAAGCCCAAACCACAAGCAGGTGCCCCGGTGATACGCCCTGCTACCGCATCCCGCGAAGACTATTGCCTGTCATTGCTGTTAAAATTTCCCGAGCTTAAAAGTCTCACGGCACGCCTGGTCCCGGACTATTTCCAGGATAGTGAAAACCGGGAGATTTATACCGGCTGGCTGGAAGTAGACGACCTGCTTTCACTCAAGGACCGGCTCGACCCGGTAATCCGGGATAAAGTGAACGAGCTGGAAACGCGCGTGGTGGCAGGAAACCGTGTCGTAGAGAAATACAACGATTGCGTGCTTCTACTGCAAAAGGACTACCTCCAGAGCCGGGAAGGGATGCGCAAGGAAATATTCGCGCAGGAGGTAGAAACGGGCGGCGCCGGCGCTGACCTGGCGCGACTTAAGCAAGAAGGCATCGAACCGAGTCAGAAACTTAAAGAGGTCTTTGCCCAGAAGGCACAATCGGCAAGGAGGGGAAGGAAATGAAAATAGAAGAGTTCGGCCCGGCGCCAGAGTTTGAGGCCGACCTGAAGGAAGAAGCTCCTCCTGAAGAGGAAGTGCCGGCGGTTGTAATCCAGGAACCTGCCGAGGAAGAGCTTGAGCAAGAGGTTGTGCCGGAGGCGGAAGAGCAAGAGGTTGGCGATGACCCCGTCCGGCTTTATCTTCATGAGATCGGCCGCGTCCAGCTTTTAACCGCCCGGGACGAAAAGACCATTGCCCGTAGGATTGAGCTCGGTAAACGCATCAGTGAAGTGCGGCGTGGGCTGGAAAAGCAAGGGATACATCCATCCGCCACGGAAATATTCCTGGCAATTATCCGGGAAATAGGGAGAAACGCCCCTCTTATCCGGGCTCTACAGGCACAGCTGGGATTTCCTCCCGGAGCCAGGCTCAAGGAAGTTATCACCAGCGATAAGTTCCACGTCGCCATCGATGGCGTCCTCAATGTGGAAATCGTGCAGACGTTGCTCAGTAAGATGAATATACCGCAACCGGAACTCGAACAGCAGTTGATTGCGCTTTCTGTTAACGGGTCTTTGCTCCCCGATGAGGTCTGGAAGACTGTCGGCACCAAAGCCACGCTCTCCGGAATCGACGCGCAAATTGGAAAATCCGAATTTGTCAAGAGGCTACAGGCTAAAGAAGGCATCTTGCGTGAGTACCTGGAAAAGATAGAACGCGAGGCAAGCATTGCCAAGGACCACCTCACGGAGGCAAATCTGCGGCTGGTGGTGAGCGTTGCCAAGAAGCATATCGGGCACGGTATGTCCTTGCTCGACCTTATCCAGGAAGGAAACATCGGGTTGATACGGGCGGTCGAGAAGTTCGACCCGCACAAAGGCTATAAATTCAGTACCTATGCCACCTGGTGGATACGGCAGGCAATCACCCGCGCCATCGCCGACCAGGCGCGTACCATCCGTGTGCCGGTGCATATGATTGAGACAATTAATAAGCTCCTCAGGCTGAGCCGCAAGCTGGCGCAGGAGTACGGTCGCGAGCCAACATCCAAGGAAATCGGGCAGAAAATGGGCCTGTCCCCGGAAAAAGTGCGCGAGATTGTGAAGGTCGCCCAGTTGCCCATCTCCCTGGAACTGCCTATGGGAGAGGAAGAGGACAGCCACCTCGGTGATTTCATAGAGGACAGGAATGCCGTGCCACCGGTGGAAGCCGCCTCTAAGCAGTTGCTAAAGGAGCAAATCGACGAGGTGCTTTCCAGCCTGACCCACCGCGAGCAGAGGGTTTTACAGCTACGGTTCGGACTGGAAGACGGGCGGAGCCGGACACTGGAGGAGGTGGGGCAGGAGTTCAGCGTCACGCGGGAGCGCATCCGTCAAATAGAAGCCAAAGCCCTGCGTAAGCTTCGCCACCCCAGCCGGAGCAGAAAGCTAAAAGACTTTTTGGAGTAAGTCTATACTGTCTTTGCAAGCCCTTCGGTTTTACTCAGAGCTTGCCCTGAGTGTACCGAAGGGATAAACTCCGCGTGGCAATCTCCGGGAAGTGAGCAGTTCCTCTCTGTTTCTGCGGCACGTTGACAAGGACTCTTTCATTATTTACAATATACGTACAGACTTCCATACGTATAGACGTCCAGGAGATTTAAGATGACCAAAAAAATGACTGTCGTATTCCATGACGAAGAATTGTACACCGACCTTAAAATTGAGGCAGTGAAGCGCAATAGACCAGCAAGCGAAATTATCGCTGAGGCACTGCACGAGTGGCTGGATGAGCGGGAGGATGAAGACTTAGTGCCGATCATTAAGGCAAGTCTGGCGGAGGGAAAGGAAAAGGGTAATTACACCTGGGAGGAAGTAGCGAAGGAGGTGAGAGGAACTATAGCCAAACGGCGTAAAGCACTGCTGGTGGCGGATAAACGGAATGTATGAGATCAAGTTAAATCCATCTGCTAAACGAGATTTGGAGAAGTTAGCACGCAGGATTAACGAAGGTGACTTTGGTCGTCTTGAAACCGCAATTTCGCAATTGATAGTTATGCCGAAACCTCCGGGGTACAGGAAGATAAAAGGTTTGGAAAACTCCTTTCGCATTCGTGTCGGGGAATATCGGATAATATATGAAATATATGATAAGGAATTATTGGTTCTGATTATACGGGTCGGGCGGCGGAATGAGTCCACATATGATTTATAACGTCTTAGGGGCTTCTCTTCCTTTTCACTTCTCCACTACCCCTCTCCCCACCACAAATGCCTGCCATGTGTTCTCACTCAAAGCGTAGTATGCCGGTGGGAAGATAGAGCTGAAGGCAAACGGCTTCACTTTACGTATATCCGCCCTGCCGTCCGTCAAACAACTTTCCGTCACATGGCACTCTTCCACCCGCCCGATGAACAAATGGTGCGAGCCCAGTTCAATGATATGTTCCACCACGCAAGCCATATTCACCGGGCACTGCTCTATGAGCGGCGCGGCTTTCAGGTTGCCGTAAAAGATATTGAACCCGCAGGCCGCCACCTTATCCACCTTCGCGCCGGAAGCGATGCCGCAGTAGTCCGCCTCTTTCATCTGGTCGACCGAGGGCACGTTGACGGAAAACTCGCGTGTGGCAATCATCCCCTTGAAAGTGTGGCGCTGGGGACGAATTGCTACGGAAACCATCGGCGGCAGGCTGTTTGCCACCCCGCACCACGCCACCGCCATGAAATTCGGTTTACCTTCTACCACCGCTCCCACCAGGACTGTGGGCGTGATACCGACCAGTGGCTGGGGATTGACCGTGACCTTACTCATAGAAAGACTCCTTTTCAGTTGAAATTCGAATATCGAGGCTCGAAACACGAAACAATACTCAAAGTAACAAATGACAAACCCGACCCTATTGCTCCCTTCCCGTCATTGCGAGCGTAGCGCGGCAATCTCCGGGGGAAATTGGGAAGCGTTCTGGATTCCAGTCTGCACTGGAATGACAATTTGTTTAGAATTTCTTGCTTCACGCTTTGGATTTATCTGTAATAATGCAAATCCGCTCTTCTTATCCTTCACTCTTTCCGCGTTTACGCCTACAATCTCGTACATGATGGCTTCTCCGATGAGCCAGGTAGTTACTCCGGGACGCAGGCAACCGGTCTTTGTCTGGCCTGCCCGCCCGAGTGCGCCGTGAATGTGCAGGACCACTTTGCCGTCCTCGCCGGGTGCCAGCACACCCACGGCCGCGACCTCGTGGGCGCCATCGATGGGGACGAGCATGGGCTCCGGAGGCATAACATCAGAGTAGCGTGGACCCACCACGATTTGTCCGCTTCCAATCCCACCCACCAGCAGGACGAAACCATTTTTAACACCATTCTTCTGCGCGAATTCCTCGATACAGCCGGGTAGTACGTCCCCGTCTTCCAGCCGGATGACGAACACCCTGCCAGCCCTACCTTCACCAGCTTGCATAAAGCCTCCTTCGGAGGAAGTAACAACTGACAAGCTTATTCCCGCGCAGGCGGGAGCTTGTTCCCGCGCAGGCGGGAATCTTCTCACTAGCCTTAAAGTATCAACTATCAGCTGGTAGCTGTCAACAGTGTCTATCAAAATCAAGATTGTTTATCATTCTCGGGCTTGACCCCCCGGGAATCCGGTCATCACCCCCCTCCTGGATTCCAGTCGGAGTTTACCCCGTGCCACGACACGGGGCTGGAATCGGTCATGCCGATTACATCGGGACCACGAAGTATGAAAACTTACACTCCTTTTTGTCATTCCCGCCCCCGCAACCAGTGCGAGGCAGGCTTAGAGCGGGAATCCAGACGTTTTCTCTCCCTCTGGATACCAGCCGGAGTTTACCCCGTTCACGGTGAACCCGTACTCTGATACGGGGGCTGGTATGACATATTTGGTGAGTGGCTCCCTTATTTTCATGGTAATGGCAAAATTCTGTTTACTTGCTACTGTGCTCACCACTGGTTATAATCGGGGTATGATTGCCAGGCAATTACATGACTGGGATTTAACCACCAGAGAGGCAGTGCACCTTCAAGAACAGCTTGCACCTCTTGTCTCCGCGGTTGAGGCTCCAGACAATTTCAGATTAATCGCGGGAGTGGATGTCTCGGTGCAAAGATTGCGCGGGGAAGGCACAGCCGCCGTGGTAGTGCTGGATTACCCGGGACTCGAACTGCACGAGGTAAAAGTAGTGCACGGCAACGTGCCCTTTCCCTATGTGCCGGGACTGCTTTCCTTCCGCGAGTTGCCACTCGTATTACAGGCATTCGAGCAGTTGACTGTCACCCCGGAACTGGTGCTGGTGGACGGGCAAGGTCTGGCGCATCCGCGGCGGTTCGGTATTGCTGCACACCTGGGTTTGCTTCTGGATGTGCCAACCATCGGTTGTGCCAAGTCGCGGTTGATTGGTACGTACGAAGAGCCTGGTGTAGAGGCTGGCAGTAATTCGGACTTAAAAGACGGTGACGAGGTCGTCGGTGCGGTGGTGCGTACTCGCAGCGGGACAAAACCGGTCTACGTCTCCATCGGGCACAAAGTGAGCCTGTCCCAGGCAATCAGGTGGGTGCTGATGAGTACGTGTGGTTTCCGCATCCCGGAACCATTACGGCTGGCACACCGGACGGCGGGTGGTCTTCTGTGCGGTCAACCCGTGGTTTCCAACGCGTAACGCATATTTTCAGAGGAATAGATGGAAGAACTGAAGGAAAAGCTGGAAGAACTAAGGACGAGAATTGCGGCTCTGATGGAGCGTCTTTGACATCGCGGGACGGGAACAAGAGATTATCCAGCTTGAAAAGCAGTCGGTCCAGCCGGATTTCTGGGGCGACCAGGACCGGGCGCGGGCTGTGATGCGGCGCCTTGCCGGACAGAAACGGGTTGTGGAGAGATGGCGGGGGATAGAGAAAATAGGTACGGACATTGCCGTATTGATTACTCTGGCGACCGAAGAGCAAGACGTTTCTTTGCGCGATGAGATACAATCAGAGGTAGAAGGTCTCGGCGCCGAACTGGAAAAACACGAGATGGAGCTGGCGTTCAGTGGCGAGTATGATCCGCGGAACGCGCTCCTGAGTATCCACGCCGGTGCCGGCGGTACCGAATCGCAGGACTGGGCGGATATGCTGCTGAGGATGTACCTGCGCTGGGCGGAGCGCCGCGGCTATGAAGCGGAAGTGCTCGATATTACGCGTGGCGAGGAAGTGGGCGTAAAAAGCGTGACTATCGGGATGAATGGCGATTACGCTTTTGGCTACCTGAAGTCCGAGCACGGCGTCCATCGTCTCGTGCGGCTCTCGCCATTCGATTCCGACCACGCCCGCCATACATCATTCGTGCTCGTTGAGGTTATGCCGGAAGCAGAGACAGGCATCGACCTGAAAATCAACCCCGAAGACCTGAAAATCGAGACTTTCCGCAGTAGCGGTCCCGGCGGTCAGCATATGCAGAAAACAAGCAGTGCCGTACGCATCACCCATCTGCCGACGGGTACGGTGGCGACCTGCCAGAGCGAGCGGAGCCAGCACCAGAATAAGGACATCGCCATGCGTATCCTGCGCTCGCGCTTGCTGGAGCAGGAACTGGAGAAACAGGCGGAAGAGAAGGCGAAGCTCAAGGGGAAGCGCATCGAGGCGGGGTGGGGCAACCAGATACGGAGCTATGTGTTGCATCCCTACCGGATGGTGAAGGACCACCGTACCGGTTACGAAACGGGCAACACGGAAGCGGTGCTCGATGGGGAGCTGGACGAATTTATCACCGCTTACTTGCGGTCGATTGCGGGGAGGCAGGATGAATAAAATATTTTTAGCGTTAGTCACGACAATCTGTTTAACGATAACTATAGCCGCGCCAGTGTATGCGCAGACAGGCATCACGGTAACAAAAAGCACCACCCTCCCCAAATTCCCGCTCGACCTGACCTTCCAGGTATCCGCCCGGAGCAATGCGCCTATCACCGATGTACGGTTGCAGTATAAAGTGAAACAGCTCGGGTTTGTGGATGTCACCGCGGAAGCATTTCCCACCTTCACACCTTCCGCATCTGTCTCGGCAGAATGGAAATGGGATATGCGGCGCTCCGGCGGCCTGCCACCCGGTACAATAATCGAATACTGGTGGGTAATCAAAGACAGCGCTGGAGAGACTCTGAAGACGCCACCGGGTCAGGTGACGTTCGAGGATACCCGCTTCAAATGGCAGAAGCTGACACAGGGATTGATAACCGTCTTCTGGTATGAGGGCGGCGATACGTTTGCGCGGGAGATAATGACCGCCGCCCAGGACGCTGCGAGCCGCCTCCAGCAGGATACCGGCGCATTCCTGAAAGAACCCGTTCGCCTTTATATCTATGCAAGCTCACAGGACCTGCTCGGTTCAATGATTTTTCCGCAGGAGTGGACTGGCGGCGTAGCTTTCACCCGCTATGGGGCTATTTCCATTGGCATATCATCTCTAAATCTAACCTGGGGCAAGCGTGCCATCGCCCACGAGCTGACGCACCTCGTGACCAACCAGATGACGCTCAACCCTTATAACGAGCTACCCGTGTGGCTGGAAGAAGGCATCGCGATGGTCAACGAGGGTCCGTTACAATCCGCGTTCAACCAGGTGCTGGCGCAGGCAATCAGCAACAACAAGCTCATCTCCCTGCAAACGCTCGCCAGCCCATTCTCGTCGTTCGCCGAGCAGTCCTACCTTTCATACGCAGAAAGCTACTCGGTGGTCGACTACCTCATCCGTACCTATGGCAAGGACAAAATGTTCGCGTTACTGGAGACATTCCGGCAGGGCAGTACCTATGACGGCGCGTTAAACAAAGTCTATGGCTTCGATACGCAGACTCTAAACTCCCGCTGGAAACAGTCGGTGGGCGTCGTATCCAGAACAAGTCGCAAGCTACGACTGCCTCTAACGCTGGTCGGAGCGAGCTTTACGCTACCCTTCTTTACAGTCACCGCTTTTGTACTGCGGAGGCGGGTGCGGCGTGTATAACCCCGCAGAAAAGTCTTTTACCATCCATGATTTGCCTGTCGCGGAACGCCCGCGGGAGCGGCTCCAGCGTTACGGTGAAGAGGCGCTCTCCGCGCAGGAACTACTCGCCGTGATTCTGGGGCGGGGGATTGCCGGGGAGTCCATCATGGTCACCGCCCAGCGTTTACTCAAGGAGTTCGGTAGTCTCAAGGGACTGGCGCAGGCGTCGGTTCAGGAGATGGGTCGAGTGAAGGGTATCGGCCCGGCGAAGGCGTGCCAGCTCAAGGCGGCGTTCGAGCTTGCCAGCCGTGTAGAGCAGGACAGCCATCTAAAAGCCCAGGAGAAGCAGGTGCTGAAAATACCGCCGGACGTGTTGAACTATGTCCGCAACCATCTCAAGGAAAAGAAGAAAGAATATTTCGTCACGATATTGCTTGACACGCGCGGGCAGGTCATCAAGCACTGCGAGGTCTCGGTGGGGAGTCTGGATTCGAGTATTGTGCACCCGCGCGAGGTGTTCAAGGAAGCGATTGCCGCCAGCGCCGCCTCGGTCATCCTCGTCCACAACCACCCCTCCGGCGACCCCACCCCTTCCGAGGAAGATATCGGGATGAACAAAAAGCTGACCGCCGCCGGGGAATTGCTGGGTATCAGCGTCCTCGACCACCTCATCATCGGTAACCCGGAGTTCCTGAGCTTTAAGGCGAAGGGGATTTTCTGAGGCTACTGTCTCTGTGGGAGGCGGCTCGTTGTATGCATAAAACACAACGGGTGTGCCCGTTATCCAAAACAACCAAGCTGGCATTTGGTAATCTTCACACGTAGTTTGTTAGTGCCATCTCCTATTTCCTGGCGGCTGACCGCTAACTGTCGGCTCAGTCTAAAAGCTGTGGCGCAGGGCAAATAACCATTGACAAGCGAGGTTGTTATCCCATTGACCACGGATTCGCTCACGGGTACACTGTCCGCCTCCGTGTGTACCGCTTTCTTCTTGGTAAAACAACCAAGCTGGCAGTTACTGATTCTTATCGCGATTCTGTCTGCCGCAGTGCCCACAGCTTTGGGTGGTATTTTGAGTTTCCTGGCTATATCGAACGCCACCGCACACGGAAGGTAGCCTTCCGCTAAAGATGCTTTTATCTCTTTTTCTAATGTTGTCTCTTTCCCGTTTGTGTGCATATCTACCCATCCTTTACCATATGGACAATATTTTTCGCAAGGACATTTTTGTCTCAAGATGATATTACCTTTAAGGGCAATTGGAGTGCAACTCATATCGGGCAATCAAATATTCCCTAAATTTTCCTGTGTATTACCTAGAAAATGGTCTATCTTGTCATTCTGGAGGAGTCCCGATCCTCCTGTACTTTATCGGGACGACGAAGAATCTGGTGGCGGGGGAAAATCGCACCTCCCTGAGATTCTTCGCGGAGTTTACCCTGAGCGATTAT
>JAUYDN010000029.1 GCA_030691775.1 Dehalococcoidia bacterium | reverse complement strand
TCTTTGACGGCACGCACGGGGACCGGGTTAACGATGCCGCCATCCACGAGGTACCTGTTGCGCCAGGGCTTGATGGAGAGGGCTACCGGTACCGTGGCACTGGCGCGCGCCGCTTCCCAGACGAGACCGTCTTTGAGGACGACTTCTTCGCCGTTATCTATATCTGCCGCAACACAGCAGAAGGGGATTTTCAAGTCCTCGAAGCGCACACCGCCGATAATGCCCTTGAGCCTCTTTTCTACCCAGTTCCAGCGCAGGATGCCCGTCCGCGGGACGGTAAGGTCGGTAAACAGTCTTAGTCTCCGTTTACCGATTTCTACTGCCAGGGTTTTCATCAATTGAATATCTTTTGTATAGGCATAGAATGCGCCGACGATAGCGCCGATGCTGGTGCCCGCAATCATATCGATGGGGATGCCTTCCTGCTCCAGTGCTTCCAGCACCCCGATGTGCGCCAGGCCGCGTGCCGCGCCGCCCCCAAGCACCACCCCGATTTTTTTACGCTCTATTTTCCTCTCCGTGACAATACCTTCTAGACTTATAATCCTGGATGCTACTCTCGGATTGCTTATGGATTCCCCTCCTTCGGGGGAATGACAGGAGTAGTGGTATTTCGGTGCTGACATCAACCATGCGTTAGGTTGTACCGGTATCCGCCCCAGTCAAAAGTTGTCATTCTCCGCGCAGCCTGTCCCGTACCGCGATACGGGAGCGGAGAATCCACATAACGTGTTAGAATCGCCTTTGTATCAGACCCTGTCATTCTCTGCCCCGTAACGGAGTACGGGGTAAACTCCGGCAGGGAATCCACGCTATTGTACCAGGTCGGGATAAAGGTCACGCCAACTGGGATTCTCACTTTCAATAAGTCTTATTTTCCAGGCGCGGTTCCATTTCTTAAGGCGCTTTTCCCGCCAGATGGCGACAGCTACATCCGTACACTGTTCGTAGTGCACCAGCAGGTGAACACTGTACCTTTTGGTGAACCCTTTGATGATGTCGTTAGGTGTTCGTGAACCCTCCGAATTAAGTCATTCGTCACGCCAATATAGAGAGTGCCATGCGGCTGACTTGCCAGAATGTAGACATAATATTCACGCGTTACTTATGGATTCCCCTCCTTCGGGGGAATGACAAAAGGGGTTTAATCAAATAGCTCTTTGATGTCCTTCTCTGCCTGCTGGCGCACGTCCAGACCGCGTGCGAACTCCTTGTAGGATGCCTCCGTGCCCCACTCTCGGGTCCGGATGGGCACGGGCATCGGCACGGCATGCCCGAAAATCAATGCTTGCTGTTTAGGCGCCAGCCGCGCCAGTACCGTCTTCAATTCATTCTTGCCGGAGATGCCAGCCAGCACCGAGTCGATATCCTTCTCGTTGTCGAGTAAACACGTTATTTTAGTGCCCAGCTGTGACATCACCTCTTCATCGATGGCGCTGGGACGCTGGTCGATGACGAGCAGGGTGACATTATACTTGCGCATTTCCCTGGCAATGGTGCCGAAAATGGTAAGGCTTGCCACCTCACGGTTGAGGAACTTGTGTGCCTCTTCAATGGTGATGACGAGTGGTTTGGGAGGTGCGACATTTCCCGCCATGGAAGCCTCGGTCTTTTCCTGGTAGCGCCGGTAGATACGATGCGCCAGCATATTGGCAACGAGCATGTAAGCGGTAATATCCATGTGCCTGCCGAACTCCAGGACGACATTCATACCGCGGTCGAGGTATTCCAGTATCGTCTTGACGGCATCGACGGGCGCTTTGGAGACGATGAACGGCAGGCGGCGGATGGTTGCCAGTCCGCGCCGCAGATTCTGGAAAGAGCTTTCATGGATGTTCATCGATTGCAGGATGTCTCTCGTCTCGTCGGCGTCAGCGAGGTCGAGCGATTTCTGTATCCAGTCGCGCCCGAAGCGCCGACGCAGTTGGTATACCGCTTCTGTCGCCGCCTCGGTGAGGTTCAGGGTCTGCCGCAGGAATGCAATATCCTCCGGCTCTATCTCATCGAATCCGATTCTGACCGTGAAGTCGGTGCTCACACCCCGCCGCCGCGAGTTCTCCTCATCGAGCGTGAAAACGGCTACCTTCTCCGGGAATAATTGCTTGAGCGCTTTTACTTTGCGTCCGGCGCTCTCACTGCTCCCTTCCCAGCCATACTCGTTGTGCATATCGAAAATCAGGTTGGTGGCGCGGCTTTTCTGTAACATGCCGATGAGCAACAAGCGCGTCAGGAAGGTCTTGCCCGTGCCACTCTTACCGAAAATGCCGTTGGAACGCTTGACCAGCTCTTCCAGGTTGAGGCAGAGCTTTGTTTCCATATCCAGCGGATTGCCAATCCAGAACCGCTGGGAGTCTTCCTTACCGAAGACCAGTTCCATATCCTGCTCGGAGGCGAGGCTGACGCGGGAGAAGTGGCTGGGGACCGTCTTCACCGGCTGGGGACCCTCGATGATGCTGGCGACATCCCCACCGATAGTCAGCATCGGCAGGACGTGGAGTGCGCCGTAAGTTGCTGTGCCATCGAGTACTTCCACCATAAACGGGTCGGAGGCATCCGGCGGTGACATGGAGATGTCCTCGTCGGTAACACCCAGTCTAATATCCGTGATCATTCCGAAAAAACGCCGCTTCTTGCCCTCGATGGTCACATACCGCCCCACCACCATGTCCTCCACCGAGGCGTGCGCGTCCAGACGGATATCGACGCCCTTCTCTACCGAACCGGCGACAACGGTACCGAGAAGGGGATTAGTTCTTTCTTCCACGTTATTTCAACCTCGTCAGGATTGCTTTCAATCGTGTGAACTCCCCACCGAGTAGAGCTGTTAGCTCCTTGCCTGCCGCCACCAGAAAAGAGCGCTGGTCTTCCTGCGCCGTACTCATCTGTCTCAGCGTGGCAGAAACAAGCTCCTCTACAGGTACCTGAGGACCGGCATTCATCAGTAAGTCCAGGAAGTCGAACGAACGGCTGAACTGCTTTACCTCTTCCGGAGAGCAAAGGTTAACAAAAGCATGAATGCGGGCGGGTTTGGGCGGCAAATAGTGATAAACGGTCCCATCCTGCTTGTGACCGATTACCAGCACACGGAATTCGCTACGGAGGAGTTTCCAGAGCTGTGGGTTGGCACTGTAAATCTCGGCTTCCGACTCCTCGTCTTTACCGCGCGCAATGGGACGACGTCCCGGCTCGATGCTGGAGGTGCCCGCCTGACACACGACGCCATAGATTTCCACAGGCGGGTCTGCTGTTTTTACCAGCGAACCAAACGGCGGGAGAGAATAAAGCTCATAGCACTCGGCGGTGAAGCCGGTGGTAGAGGATTCGATAACTTCGCCAAGTTTGTCTTTCAACAAATCCCCTTTTTCCCCTCAAACTTTGAATTCTTAAAAATGGTTTTGTTGTCCACTTCTCATTTTATATTCGATATTCGGTATTGTTTAGTATTTAGAGTTCAGGATTTAGTATTTTACGTTAGAGGTGAGCATCTAAAGTATTATACGCCGCACGCAGCCGTTCGCCGAGCATGCCGGCGAGTTTATCCATAACCTTGAAACCGATGACCGGATTCGCTTCAAGTGCGGCTCTCAGCCTGGCACCGTCGATAGCAATAACCTGTGCCGCTTTCTGACAGGTGGCGGAGGCTGTGGAATAGCGCGGTCCGTAGAGCAAAGCCGACCACCCCATTGCCCTGCCCCGGCCCAGCAAACCGAGGGGCCAGGTGGTGGTCTTATTGCCCATATTAACCGTACGCTGGAGCACCACCTGCCCGCTGACGATGACATAGAGTTTATTGCTCATTTCTCCCTGGTCGAAGATATGGTCGCCGGGTTTATAATCTACCGTTTCACATGCTGGTCCGAGCACATCGAGAATAGACTTCATCTCTTTCTCATCCAGCGTCACAAAAAGCTCGCAGACCCGTAAACCTTCATTTATTTTGCTGTTCATAGTGCCTCCGATATTCATAATCAATATCTAATGTCTAATATCTAATGTCTAAGTTTCAGGAGGTTGGAGTTTTGTTACAATCGCACCAAAGATTTTCATCAGTTCAGTCGCCTCTTGAAGAAGGGCATCGTGTTTTTCACCTATTATATCCCTTTTCGTTGTAATAAGCTTTAACCAATAGACCGTTTCCTTTGCTTCTTTTTTGCAGATTCTGAGGTGTAAGAGAAAATCTTTTTTACCCAGTGCTTCATTAGCTTCTATGTAATTTGCGCCTATAGAACCTGCGGACCTTACCAATTGTTTAACCAGTTCATGGTTGGTCGTCGTTTTTGGGAGAATCTCAATCCATTCAATCACATTACTCGCAAACTTTAGAGTTCTCTCTTCAAGGTCACGTTTCCCGGTAGCTTTGTATTGGCTCTTCTCCATAAACCCACCACCGCTTAGACATTAGGCATTAGGTATTAGACATTAGGTATTAGATATTAGATATTAGACATTAGGCATTAGGCATTAGATATTCTACAGCCACCTTGTTCTTTTACTCCGGCTCTTTTCTGATTCTGCGAGGGGCAAGTGCTTCTCCACGAGTGATTCATCCACCAGCCGCCAGAAGTTCTCCCTATCGGCGCCGGTGACCACGGCTTTTTCGTGGGCTTCGCTGAGCGCCACCGGGTAACCCTGCCCGCGTTCACACTGGTCGACCAGCAGGGCGTGAACAAGCTCCAACCGTTCATTATCCTGGGCCACCCACCGTGGTATCTCCACACGCGCAGTTTCCTCGTTTAGTTTCAGATAGAAGAAATGCACCAGGTGTTTGCCGTAGTGTCGCTGGATTTTCGATGGACTGATAAAGAGCGCGGAACGCTCACCCGGCGTCAGTATTCCGGCAAACAGGTCACGGTCACGTACACCGGAAATCCCGTAACATTCCCGCGTGGCGCAAGCAGGACACTTATCGCTATCAACAAATTCTTGAGGGCAGAGCGCCACGCGTAAAGCATTGACGACATCCGTGCTCCGCGGGAAGCTGATGTAACTCGCCAGCGCGATTTTCCTGTCCGCATTCAGCTTGCGTATCTCCTCCAGGTGGACCAGGTAACCTTTTTCCAGCAGGGTCTCGGTGACGAACTCCGGGTATGCCTCCAGGTTCCAGAGGATGAGTGTCCCATCCATTATCCCCAGCGCCAGGCTCCCTACCGGAATGCTCGCCGCCATCTCTGCCAGCCGTTTACACTCCTCGACGCTCCGCTTCATACCCAGCAGGTTGCCTTCGATGGGTACTTCCCGCAGTTTGTCCGGCGAGGCAATCATCAGGTCGGAATCTTCCGAATACATCACCGGCTGGTTCTCCAGTATTGCGTCCGGCTTGCTTCCGTACCGCAACGCGACTGCGCCGATATTGATAAGGAAACAGTGCGCGGCGTGGTGCCGGTCGACATCGATGTGAGAGCCATCGGTGGCGAGGACGGTGAAGTCGGGCGGGATTGGCGGGAGAGAGTGACGGATATCCAGTTTTTCCACCGGTTCCGCCACCAGCCAGGTCGTTTTCCCCCGGCTCAAAGCAATCTTTTTCTTGAGCGCGTCGAGTCCTTCCGACTGGTTACGCAGAGTTGCCACCGCGCTATTAATCCGTTCCAACCGTTCGTTCCGACCGGTCTTTAAGCGCGTCACCATATCGGTAATCTGGTCAATGACTTTCGAAAGGTCAAGAGACATTCTGTGCCTCATACGGGATGTTTTTGTGAGCGATAAGAGATTCGAGGAGATTCAAGAGTTGCTGTTCCTCCTCCGGAATACCTTCGCCAAGACGTGCCGCGGTGATGAGCAAACGAGCGGTGCGGAACTGGTCATCGTCAAATGCGCACAGCCGGTGATACTGCCTGATATAGGTGGAGCAAAATAAATTCCGGACCGGACGGGCGATAATCCTGGTAGTGAAAGAAATGGGTAGCGCCGCCTGTGTGATGAGCAACCATGACCTGGCGATATCCAGGATGGGATTTCCTGTCCCCGCCCCTTCCCAATCGATGACGACGGGTCCCCGCGCGGACATAATGACGTTCATCGGGTGGAGGTCGAAGTGACATACGGAATTTCCAACGGGTAGGTCCATTAACACTTTCATCAATTCCTGTTTCATCTGTGCCGGGAGCTGTCCTATCCGGGCAATTTCGTACCATAGCTTGAGATGCATCGGTTCGGGTCCCGCAACGTGAGCGCGGTTCATCCGCACGTGGAGGTCTGCCAGTATGCGGGCATACTCGCCCGTTTTCCAGAGCCTTTTCACCATCAGGTCTACCATGGTGGGTCCCCACACGCGTTCCATGATGATGCCACGCCGGTTTTCTACCTCAATAACATTATCGACTTCCGGTGCGGGTATTCCCGCAGCGTGCACTGCCTTCATTACCATGGCTTCGTAGTCCACCGATGCTGCCGGGTGCCCGGCGTGGTACAGCTTCAGCACCCGGTCATCGCCCCAGGCGAAGATTTGCGCCGTCCGCCCCCGCGCAAGTAGTTGCCCCTTGTTTGTTCCCGTGCCCATGATAGACTACATTATAGCATTGTCACGAAATGCAGAATACGATGGTAATGACCTCCCAACTGTAATATTGAAACGGTGAATGTCAGTTGAAGATGCCTCGTGTTAAAATCAGGTGAGGTGAAACCATGCTTCCCATTATTTTGAGCGTCCTCGTCATCTCTCTGTCCGGCGTGATGATGCCGGGACCGATGTTCGCCATGACGGTCGCCAAGAGCTACCGCAGTCCCTGGGCGGGTGCGAAAGTCGCCATCGGGCATGCTATCATCGAGGTACCGCTGATTCTGGTCATCTACTTCGGGTTTGCCCGCTTCTTTTCCAACACGACCTTCCAGCTGGTGCTGAGTTTGCTGGGAGGGGGAATGCTCATCTGGATGGGCATCGGGATGTTCCGCGCACGTTCGGAAGTAGTGGATAGCGGTAAAGACCTGCGCTACGGGGCGGTGACTGCCGGCATCGTGATGAGCGCCATTAATCCGTTCTTCCTGCTCTGGTGGGCGACGGTGGGTCTATTGCTTGTGAAGAAGTTCGCTGATTTCGGGACGATAGGCATACCCATCTTTATCTTCACCCACTGGGTGTGCGACCTCGTCTGGCTCTCAATCGTGTCGTTCGTAATTTACCGCACCAGGACGCTGTGGGGCAGGGCTTTTCAGACAGGGGTGTTTATCGTTTGCAGTCTGCTTCTGCTGGGGTTCGGAGGGTGGTTCATTGTTTCCGGGATACAGCAGATGCTTTAGCTATTAGCAGTCAGCTGTCAGCTAATGGGATTTCAAATCAGTTTACCTTTAAAGCAGACGTGGGTTTTGAGTTTTTAGCTATGGTTTTGACTTTTGACCTTTAACTTTTGACTTAATCCTTCGCCTGTCGTATCGCGCACTCCGCCACCTGACATTTCAGGCATTCTCTGGTGTCATCGCACGGTTCCACGTGAATCACCACGCTGGCGTTCGGCAGGCGGTTCTTGATATCCTGCTCCAGGTGGTCGCACAAAACATGGGCTTCTTCCACGCTCACGTTCCGCGGCATCACCAGGTGTAAATCGATGAACCGCTGGCCCCCTGCCCGCCGGCTCCGCACTTCGTGGAACCCGGCGAAGTGGTGGAAGTGCTCGTTAATAATCGTCAGGAGTGCGCGGTGTTCGTCCGGGGGCAAGCGTGTATCCGTCAACTCTACGAACGAACGCCGGATGACGTCGTAAGCGGACTTGAGAATGACGCCCGCCATCACCAGGGCAATGATGGGGTCGAGCACCTGGACGTTCGTTATGCGCACGAACAACAGTCCGATGAGCACACCCGCCGCCGAATATATATCCGCGTTAATGTTTTTCGCCAGGGCATCGAGGACGGTGGATTCGCTTGCCTTCGCCACGCGGCGCAAATGGCGGGAGAGGAAGATGCTTGCCACAGTGGAAACCAGCATCACGCCGATACCAGCTTCGGTAAGCTCCAGCGGGGTGCGGTCGATGATACGCCGGATGGCTGAATAGATGATAAAAAAAGCGGCGGTGAGGATGAGGGTAGCTTGAATACCCGTGGCAACCGGTTCTATTTTACTATGCCCGAAGGGGTGTTCTTCATCCGCCGGCTCACCGGAGATACGCACCGCAAGAAAAGCGATACCTATCGCGAACAAATCAAGGAAGCTATCCGTTGCCTGGGCGGTAATGCTGATACTGCGGGTGAATGCCGCCACTACGGCTTTGAGGACGATGAGGCCGGTGACCACACCCAGCGCCAGAATGACCGCACCGCGCTTGGTTGTAAAAATACCCATTTTCCTTTCGACCATAAAAAAACGCCACAGGACTGCTAGTCCTGTGGCTTGAATTCACCCACTGCTTCTGTGCCCGGCTCTCCCGGAAGGCGCCTGCTCCAGCTACCGTTCAGCATAGCAGTTGAACGAACGATATGTCAACTACGCCGGCTTCTTTACCATCTCTCTCTTAACCGTGAGACTGCCCCAGTCCCCTTTATCCCAGACGTAGAGCATGGGCGCGGCGATGAAGACGGAAGTATACGTGCCCGTTAAAATACCCACCATTAACACCACCGCCAGGTTCTTGATGGCAGGTCCGACGAAGAGTATCAGGGCGACCAGTACGAAGAAAACGCCCATGCCGGTCACAAGCGACCGCGACATCGTCGCTGTGAGGCTGGTGTTGATGACCAGTCCGAAATCCGTGCCCACGTACCGCTTCTGGTTCTCGCGGATACGGTCGAAGACGACGATAGTGTCGTTGACAGCGTAGCCGATAACAGTCAGGATTCCAGTCGTCAGCGCCAGGTCGATTTCCCAGCCCGCGAGCCTGCCGAGAATAGAGAAGACCCCGAGCACGATAAGCACATCGTGGACGAGGGCGATGACCGCGCAGATGCCGTAGTGGAATGGCTTGGGCACCTTGCGGAAAGCGAATGCCATGTAGAGCAAAATGCCGATGGATGCCACTGCTACGGCAATTACCGCGGCACGGGTTGTTTCCCGGGCAATCAAGGGGTCTACGCTCTCGAAGCTTTTTTCCGTCAGTTCTCCGAATTTCGTCACCAGGGTTTCTTTCACTTTCGCCTTTTCCTGGGGGTTTAACTGGATGGTGCGGATATGGTAGTTGGCTTCGCTGTCCACTTCCACGTTGGCGGTGTAACCCAGTTTGGCAAGCTCCTTCTCGATATCCGTTGATTTCAATGAGACCGGTTGATTGAACTGGACGGTCAGCTCTGAGCCGCTTGCAAAATCGATGCCGGTCTTCAACCCGAAGACTCCCAGGGAAACCGCGCAGATTATTATCAGCAGAGCCGAAAGGAGGAAGAACCAGAGTCTCCTGCTAACGATGTCAATCATGCCAGTTTCCTCCCCGTGTACGGACTGAAAAGGACTATCTGTTTGGAAACACCCGTGCGGATAATCATACGCAGGAAGGTGCGGCTGGCGATGATGGCGGTAAACATACTCACCGCCACACCGATTGCCAGGGTGAGGGCAAAGCCTTTCACCGCCCCGCCGAAGGCGATGGTATCGCCCACCCAGTACAGCACCAGGCAGACGATAAAAGTAGTGACGTTGCTGTCCCAGATGGCTGTCCAGGCGCGGTTGAAGCCTGACTCCATGGCGGCGGAAAGCGTGGTTTTAACAAGCAGTTCTTCCTTCATACGCTCGAAGATGAGCACGTTGGCGTCTACCGCCATGCCTACCGAGAGTACAAAGCCGCCGATACCGGCGAGCGTGAGAGTGACCGGGAGCATTTTGAAAATAGCGAGTGTGACGGTGCCGTAGAAAGCGAGCGCCAGTGCCGCCACGATGCCGGGGATGCGGTAATAGGCTATCATGAATATCATCACCGCCGCGATGCCGATAATGCCGGCTTTCACGCTCAGTTTAATAAAATCTTCGCCGAGCGTTGGATTGATAGTTAACTCGCCGATTAACTCTAAAGGCACTGGCAAGCGGCCGGCATTGAGTTGTTTGGAAAGCTCGGTAGCTTCCTTTAAACTTATGCCGGTAATGCGACCCCTGTCCGTTATAACTGCCTGCACAATCGGTGCTATCGGCTGGTTGTCATCTCCCAGGAGCGGTTGCGCGTCGTCACCCGACCCTTCGAATATCCCCATCGGTTTACCGATTAACCGGCCGGTCACTTCCTTGGAAATCTGCGCGCCTTCCTCGGTCCATTCAAAATGGAGTTCCACACCGCCGAATTCGCCTGTACTGACAACGGTGTTTTGCTTGAAGTAACTGCTGGTCAGGGTTTTGGTGACACCGTTTATTGTTGCCGTCGCGGGTACCCATTGCCTGCCGGTCACCTCGCCTTTCTCATTCTTGACATCAACCTCCTCGCGGAACTCCAGCAGGGCTATCCGCCCGATGCGCTCTTTCTGGAGGTCCGTGATACTGAGGTTGGGAAGCTCAACGATGAGCTGGTTGGTGCCGCGCTGTTCTATGTTCGGCTCAGTGACGCCCAGCGGGTTGACGCGGTTGGCGATGACGGCAATCAATTCTCCGATGACTTCCTTCTCTTTACCTGCCAGCTCGGGCGGCACCTTTGCCTGGTAGATAAGGCGCACGCCGCCCTCCAGGTCGAGGCCGTATTGAATGCCCTTCCTTTCAAACCGCCCTATCTTCACATCCTCGGGGAGGAGCACCCCGAGACTGAGGGCGAGAATGACGAGGATGATAACAAAAATCCAGCCTTCTCTTCTTGCCATTTATTTCTTTCCTTCAGTTAGTCTCATATTATTATAGATTCCAACCTGCGCTAGAACAAGGTTTAGAGTTTAGAGTTTTGTGATAGTACATCCCGTATATAATCCAATGCCTGTTCCCTGGTCGTCAACTCTCCGGCCGCCTGCGCTTCCCGGATTGACTCCAGTAGTTCGCCCAGCCGCGGTCCCGGCACCAGTCCGAAGACATCCATCAGAACGTTGCCATCGACCAGCTTTGGTGGAGGCACCACCGCTTCCTTTTTAAAATGCTCTTCGAGGACATACCGCACAATGCCGGTGTGCTGGCGCCAGTTCTCCAGAATCAGGTCCGGTCCTCTCGTTGCCAGATGGTCTGCCAAACTCAAGTACAGGATATCGATACCGGCATCACCCGTGTCACGGAAATACCGGTAAATAGCACGCCGCGATGGCGGCTCGCCCATCTGCGTGGGTCTTAAATGATATTTTACCACGCCAGCGACCATTTTTGTCTCGCGCCCACTGAACCGGAGCCTTTCCATGATTGCCGTGACAGCCGCCTCGCCCTGCTCCTGGTGCCCGAGAAAGCGTATCCGTCCTGTTTCATCAGGCGCCTTTGTCTGTGGCTTGGCGATATCGTGGAGGAGCGCTGCCAGCTTGAGCAATGTCCGCCGCGTACTGCCACCGGCAACCGGTTTTTCAAAATGGCGGGCGCACTCCGGTGACCAGGGCACAGATTCCAGCACGTCTGACGGCGGGTAGCCCCAGACTCCCTGGTGCAGAAGGTAGTCCACCGCGCTGACGCACATTATAGAATGGGTGAACACGTCCCAGTGATGCTCCGCGGGCTGAGTAACACCCTTCGTCAAGGCAAGTTCGGGAAACAACGCTGTGAGTAAACCCAGCTCATCGAGGTCGAGCAGGAAATGTCCCCCGCGGGAAGCGTTGAAAAGTCGCAGTAGCTCTTCCCGCACCCGCTCCCCGGGAACGTTCGCCAGCAAGCCAGCCGATTTACGCACCAGGCCTGCGGTTTTCGGCTCGATGGTGAAACTGAGCTCGGTGGCGAGACGGGCGGCGCGCAGTAAGCGTACCGGGTCGGCGGAGAAGGCATTATCACTCACAGCGCGAATTATACCGCGGTCCAGGTCATCGCGACCGTGAAACGGGTCGAGCAATCGGTTAACGGTCTTCCCGGTTACAAGCTCACCGAGGTCAACCGCCATGGCGTCGATGGTGAAATCGCGTCGCGCCAGGTCGTCATCGATCGTACCCTGCATCGAGGAGACATCGACGGTTGTCGGTTCTTCCCCTTCATTTCCGGGTTTCAGGACAACACGCCCGACCCTGTTGATTTCGTCGAGAAGAACAAAGGTGCCCTTCATCTCTCCGGTTAGTCCGCGGGCGAGTGCCAGCGCGTCGCCGGTTACCGCCAGGTCGATATCAGCCGTCTCGCGTCCCAGTAGAGCGTCACGCACAAAACCCCCGACGATGTATGCCCTGGTTCCTGCCGGGCTCAGATAATCATGGATATGTTTTAGCAGGGCCGCAGTGTCAGTCTCGATGAGCGCACGGCTAAACGAGTCTCCACTTTCCCGGGGAAAATGTCTGGGTGTTTTTTTTCTATTCACAGATACGCAAAACGCCAATAAGTTTAACAACGATTCAAGTGACCTTTTCCCACTATAACGCCGTGCGAGGCGTAATTCAAGTGGTTGAAGCTACCCGTTGCAGAACCCCCGTTCTTTTCAACAGCTCACGGGCGAGACGCCCGTGCCACGGAGAATAGAGTATATATTACGAAGCACATTAAGTAGATTACATCTTATATGGTGGGTTAGTCCGGTTTCAAGGGGTGTCGGCTTTCGGATTTCGAAAGGACGTAACCCACCACAAATCGTCTTATGCAAACATGTTTATGCTCTGAGTAGTAATTTATAGGGCAAAAACCAAAATCATTACTAAATAATTCAAAATATCGCTGTATATCAGGACTCCACGTCGTGGGGTGAGGATTGGTGAGATTTGGGAGTTGAAACTTGATTATTTCTTCGTCTATTGGCTACAATAGGTAAGACACGGAAAACCACCTGCAACCGGTTGTGGGGCGACGTAGCCAAGTGGCAAGGCGGGGGTCTGCAAAACCCCTATTCAGCGGTTCGAATCCGCTCGTCGCCTCTAAACATTTTTCAACCGGCCCTGCTTTCCGGGTGGCAGTTACCCCGAAAATACCGTTTATTGTCATTCTGGAGGAGTCCGTCTCTCCAATACCACGAAGGACGACGAAGAATCTGG
>JAUYDN010000272.1 GCA_030691775.1 Dehalococcoidia bacterium | reverse complement strand
GTGGCAGAAGCATTACCGACTGGCGAAAGTCACGACCTCACCGAGAAATTACGACCCCATTTTCATGCTTAGTGGTGAATATCGCGAATATTCATCACCGATTCCATCGAAGCCTGTCCCGTACAGTGATACGGGGTCGGGAATGACAAAAGAGGCGAAGGTTTTCTTCCTCCGTGGTACGATGTAATCGGCGAGAAGGATTCATTCAATTGGTTCAGAGTGACAAGTCTTGAATAAACGCACGCCATCAGTCCATTGCTAAACGTCTTGATTCGTAACGGTCAGCATAACGATAACGACGTGAAATATTACTGGTAAAGTGGTTGTCACAGTACATCACCCGCCGCGGTAACATTTCAGGGGAGTGATAAGAGGGATGCGAAGGACGTCCATAGGAAGCCGCGAAGACCAATACAGCAGAAGAATCACTTTCTGCACTCTTAAACCTGCCCTGAACTTAACTCGGGAAACAACTCGCCCCGATATTGCTATCGGGGCGGAGTGTTTAACTTGCGGTAAGCTCCTGGGTCGTTTTCACGTCCAGCTTTATACTGGGACCCATCGAGCTGGTGAGGTAAGCGGTGCGGATATACTGTCCCTTTGCCCCGGAAGGTCTGGCTTTGACAATTGCCTCTACGATGGCGGTGAGATTGCCGAGCAACTTCTCTTTTTCAAAAGAAGCTTTACCAACAACGGTATGGATAATAGCCGTGCGGTCGAGTTTGAATTCGACCCGCCCTTTACGCGCATCCTGGAGGACGCGGGCAAGGTCGCCGGTAGGTACGACAGTGCCTGACTTGGGATTGGGCATCAAGCCCTTTCTGCCCAGCACCCTGCCCAGTTTACCGACCTTACTCATCATATCGGGCGTGGCGATGGCGATATCGAACTCCGTCCAGCCCTCTTCGATTTTCTTGACCAGGTCATCCGCGCCGACAAAATCGGCGCCGGAGGTCTCGGCGATGCGCGCCGCTTCACCCTGCGCGAAGACGAGTACCCGCACCTGCTTACCGAGTCCGTACGGGAGCAGGGCAACACCGCGCACCTGCTGTGCCGAGTTACGCGGGTCGAGCCCCATCCGCAGATGCAGCTCTACCGTCTCATCGAACTTGGTAGTAGCGGCTTTCTTTACCGCTTCCACTGCCTCTTCGGGTGTAAATGCCTTTGTTTTATCCAGTTCTTTTACTGCCGTCTGATAACGTTTGCCGTGTTCTTTCATTTTTCTATCTCGATTCCCATACTACGGGCGGTGCCCGCAACGATGCGCTCTGCGGCTTCCAGCGAGCGGGCGTTCAGGTCTTTCGACTTTAGCTTCGCAATTTCAGTGAGTTTAGCCCTGGGAAGAACGCCAACCGGTTGCTTTCCCGCCGCGCCGGAACCCTTCTCGATACTGAGCGCTTTTTTCAGCAGGTCGGCGGCGGGGGGAGTCTTGGTGACGAACGTAAAGCTCCGGTCCTCGAAAACGGTGATTTCCGCCGGCACTATCGTCCCTGCCATAGACGCGGTACGCTCGTTGTACTCTTTGCAGAAGCCCATAATATTGATGCCATGCTGACCAAGCGCCGGACCCACCGGGGGTGCCGGGTTAGCTTTGCCAGCCGGTATCTGTAATTTAACTATCGCCACTACTTTCTTAGCCACACCTCTCTCCTTAAATAGCTATCGGCTATTAGCCTGCACCTGTCAGTTCTCACCCCTTATCCCGGGGTTAACACTGATTGCCAGTACCAAGTAACTCTTATTCTTTATATTGGTGGCACAGGCGTCCCCGCCTGTGCGATAAGCGAAAAAGCTTATGTAACATGATACCAGATTACATCTTGTAGGGTGGGTTAGTCCGGTTTCAAGGGGTGTCGGCTTTCAGATTTCGAGAGGACGTAACCCACCACAAATCGTCTTATGCAAACATGTTTATGCTCTGAGTAGTATGTAACATGATACCAGCACTAAAGTTTTTCAACCTGGAGAATATCAAGCTCTACCGGAGTATCGCGCCCGAAGAGGGAGAGCAGGACTTTGACCTTGCCTTTCCCCGTTTCCACTTCATCCACGATGCCCACGAAATCGGTAAAGGGACCGTCCGTGACACGTACGCTCTGCCCCTCTTTGAAGCCGATTTTAATCTTGGGTGTCTCCGCGCGCATCTGCTTGAGTATCTGGTCGACCTCTTCCTGTTTCAAAGGCACGGGCTTGCCGGCACTACCTACGAAGCCGGTGACATTGGGCGTGTTCCGCACAATTGCCCAGCTTTTATCCGTCATCTTCATTTCCACCAGGACGTAGCCGGGTAAAATCTTGCGCTGGATGTTTCGCTTCTGCCCGCTCTTAATTTCCACCTCTTCTTCAGTAGGGATGATTACCTGGGTAACTTCATCGCCGGCATCCATGGACTTGATGCGTTGTTCCAGGTTTTTCTTCACCCGCTCTTCGTAGCCGGAATAAGTATGGATAGCATACCATTCCTTTTTCGGTTCTGCCACAACTACTTTTGCAGAGGATGGTGATGTGGAGCTTGCTTTCTGGCGTTCCTTTTCGTTACCTGCCATGACCTTCACCTAACCGCCGAGAAAGAGCTTACTGATAAGTTCGCTGAAGCCAAAGTCAATCAGCCCCAGGACGATACCCGCCGATATGGCAACGATAAGGACAAGCCCGGTAAGATATGCCATCTCCCGGCGGGAAAGCCAGGTCACCTTCTTCATTTCCGCGATGGTATCGCTGAAGAAGGCGGCAATGGCATTTCTGGGTTTAGTAACCTGACCAGCCTGCTTGACTGCCTGGGGCATTTATGACCTCTTAAACGTTATCTGACCTCGCGGTGGAGCTTGTGCGCGTGACAACGCGGGCAATACTTGTTCAGCTCCAGCCGGCCGGAGTCATTCCGCTTGTTCTTGGATGTCGTGTATGTCCGTTCCTTGCACTCCGTACAGGCAAGGGTAATGATAACTCTATTTTCGCTCTTTGCCATTTTTACTCGATTATCTTAATTACCGTACCGGCACCCACGGTCCTGCCGCCTTCGCGGATGGAGAACTTCATGCCGGGTTCAAGTGCTACGGGGTAGATAAGCTTAATTTTCATATTGATATTATCGCCGGGCATGACCATTTCCACGCCTTCAGGTAGCTCGATGCTTCCCGTCACATCCGTGGTCCGGATGTAGAACTGCGGTTTGTAGCCATTGAAGAACGGGGTGTGTCGGCCGCCTTCATCCTTGCTCAGCACGTAAACCTGTGACTCGGCATAGGTATGCGGTTTGATGGAACCGGGCGCGGCAAGCACCTGCCCTCTTTCTATATCCTCACGCTCGACACCGCGCAGGAGCACGCCGACGGCATCGCCGGGTTCTGCATAGTCCAGGATTTTGTGGAACATTTCCAGGCTGGTGGCGACCACCTTTTTCGGTTCATGGTGCAGGCCGACGATTTCAACCTCATCACCGCCTTTGATAACCCCGCGCTCTACCCTGCCAGTGGGCACCGTGCCGCGGCCCTTGATGCTGAAAACATCTTCCACCGCCATCAGGAACGGCTGGTCTTTAGCCCGAACAGGCATCGGGATATAATCATCAACGGCATCCATTAATTTGAGGATACCGCCGCACCACTGGCACTCACGCTTGCCACAACCGCATTCCAGTGCTTTCAGGGCGCTTACCCTGACCATGGGTACCTTATCGCCCGGGAACTGGTACTTGGTGAGCAGGTCTCTGAGTTCCATTTCTACCAGTTGCAGAAGCTCCTCGTCCTCCATCAGGTCGACCTTGTTCAGCGCGACAACGATATAGGGCACATTCACCTGGCGCGCCAGCAGGACATGCTCACGGGTCTGTGGCATCGGGCCGTCCGGTGCGCTGACGACGAGGATAGCGCCATCCATCTGTGCGGCACCGGTAATCATGTTCTTGATGTAGTCGGCGTGGCCCGGACAATCGATATGCGCATAATGACGTTTCACAGTCTCATATTCAATATGGGCGATGGCGATGGTCATACCACGGGCTTTTTCTTCCGGTGCGTTGTCAATCGAATCGAACGGCCGGAACGTTACCTTAGCGCTCTGCTTACTTAGCACCAGAGTGATTGCGGCTGTCAGCGTCGTCTTGCCGTGGTCAACGTGACCGATGGTGCCCACGTTAACGTGCGGTTTGGTTCTTTCGAATTTCTGTTTAGCCATTTGATTCCCCCTTCTTGATTACAAGCCCACAATCAGATTCGAACTGATGACCCCGTTCTTACCAAGAACGTGCTCTACCGACTGAGCTATGTGGGCGTTTATTCCACTTTGTCTATTATACAGTTTTTTATTACGCCGTCCAATACCAGTTTAACGTTATGGTGGAGGGGGCAGGGTTCGAACCTGCGTAGCCCGTCAGGGCGACAGTTTTACAGACTGTTCCGATTAACCACTCCGGCACCCCTCCCCGCGGGCAGTGTGTCCGTGAGTTCTTCCCCAGCCCGAGAGGGGAATCGAACCCACTAACCTACCGATTACAAGTCGGTTGCGCTGCCCTTGCGCCACTCGGGCAGAAAAGCAAAATGCGCTGGATGTTAAGAGTGCACAATCATTTATTATATAGAGTTTCAAACGTCAAAGTCAATTGCCGCGCCTTGACCTACTGTTAAATCTGGTATGCGCTACCAGACCAACTTTCTGTCTAAAAACCTAGTTTTTACTTTATAATAACCATGTTCTGCTATCGATTTGCTACCCGACTATAAACCTAATTGTACATAGAATTACTATTACTACTCAGAGCATAAACATGTTTGCATAAGACGATTTGTGGTGGGTTACGTCCTCTCGAAATCTGAAAGCCGACACCCCTTGAAACCGGACTAACCCACCTTACAAGATGTAATCTTTACAATAACTATGTTCTGCTACCGATTTGCTACCCGACTATAAACCTAATTGTACATAGAATTACTATTATGATTACCGTACCGGATGAGATTTAACTTTCTGCGCCTCCCTTTGACCTACGGCGTGAGAGAGTGTCGACACAAGGAACTGGTTGAGGCTGACGCCTTCTTTTTCCGCTAACTGGTCGAGCTTACGGTGCAGGGTTTTCGGCACCCGGACGTTGAACT
>JAUYDN010000193.1 GCA_030691775.1 Dehalococcoidia bacterium | reverse complement strand
GCGGATACGGGAATCGACGGCTACCTCTACTATATGGACGAGAAGGACAAAATCAAGAAAGCCATCATCTCCGTAAAAGGCGGGCATAATACTAACGTCAGTATGGTGCGGGATTTAGGTCACGTCATTGAGAGGGAAAAGACGGATATTGGTATCATGTTAACACTTGAAAAGCCGACTCAACCGATGGTTACGGAAGCCGCCATGAAAGGCTTTTACCATTCTCCACTCGGCAAAGACTATCCCAGGCTACAAATACTCACTGTCGAAGAAATACTGGCGGGTAAAACACCCGTTATCCCGCCCTGGATAGCACCCGTTCCCGCGCCGTCTAAAACATCTAAACCCTCGGGTAAACAACAGAAAATGATTTAAAAACCGAACACGTTTGTAGGGGCGGGGCTTGACCCCGCCTGTGGCGATTATGTAATTTCACCCTCATCCCTTCGGCTTCCTTCAACTCCGTTCAGGACAGGCCGCTCGAGGCAGGCTCTAACCTTCTCCCCTCAAGGGAGAAGAGATCCTCTTGTAGGGGTGGGGCTCGACCCCGCCTATGGCGACCTCAAGGGTCGCCCCTACGTGAATCATCCCTGTTTCCCTTTCGTTACCGATTAGAGTTTAGATTCCCGCTCCCGTATCGCGGTACGGGACAAGCTGCGCGGGAACAGGTTTAGTGCTTAGTGCTTTCTCTATGTTATAATTTGCTGTTTATGGCAACTAAAAGACCAACAATTATTGCCGTCATTGGGAGCGGGACAGCGCCTTCACCGCAAGAGCTTGAGTTAGCGGAGGAGACTGGCCGTCTGCTGGCAAGCAAGGGGGCGGTGGTGATTTGCGGTGGTTTGAGCGGTGTCATGGAGTCAGCCTGCAAGGGCGCCCAATCCGAAGGTGGTCTGACCATCGGCGTTTTACCCGGCAATGACGCCCGCACCGCCAACCGATACGTCCAGATTCCCATCGTTACCAACCTCGGCTACGCCCGTAACGTCATCGTCGTCAAGTCCGCTCGTGCCGTCATCGCCATCGGCGGCAGTTACGGCACCCTCTCGGAAATCGCTTACGCACTGGACTCAAAAATCCCTGTCATCGGTCTACATACCTGGTCGCTCACCCGCAATGGCTATAAGGAAAAATCGATTATCGTCGTGAAAAGCGCGCGGTCGGCGGTGCAGAAAGCGCTGAAACTGGCGGAGGGCAAGTGATATGGCAACGGTACGCGGTCTTAAAGCCAGGGAAATCCTGGACTCACGCGGCAATCCCACCATCGCCGTCGAGGCGCTTCTCTCCGATGGCACTATCCGGAGCGCGGCGGTGCCTTCCGGCGCCAGCACCGGCAAATATGAAGCCGTGGAGCTGCGCGATGGTGATAAGTCACGCTATGCCGGCCTCGGGGTGCTCAAAGCCATCAACGGCATCCACACCGAAATCGTCAAAGCGCTCACCGGTATGCCTGCCAGCGACCAGTACTCCATCGACCGCATCATGACCGAGCTTGACGGTACGCCGAACAAGTGCCGGCTGGGCGCCAACGCCATCCTGGGTGTGTCGCTCGCGGTTGCCCATGCTTCCGCCGCGCATGAGATGAAACCATTCTACCGCTATCTCAACGACCAGAAGAAATACGTCCTGCCCGTACCGATGCTCAATATCCTTAACGGCGGCAAACACGCCGCAAACTCCACGGATTTCCAGGAGTTCATGGTAGTCCCTGCAAACGCCCCTTCTTTCCGCGACTCTTTACGGATGGGCACGGAGGTTTACCACTGCCTCAAGAAGGTGCTTAAGGACCGCGGGCTGAACACGAACGTGGGAGACGAAGGTGGTTTCGCCCCCTCTTTACCCTCGAATAAAGCCGCCATTGAAGCAATCCTTGCGGCCATTGAGCTTGCGGGCTATAAACCCGGCGCCGATTGTTTCATCGCCCTCGACCCGGCTTCCAGCGAGTTTTACAGGAATGGCAAGTACATCCTCGCCCGCGAAGGCATTACCCTGACCAGCGAACAGATGGTCGATTTTTACGTGAAATGGGTGGCAGACTACCCTATCGTCAGCATCGAGGACGGCATGGCAGAAGACGATTGGAAAGGCTGGCAACTGCTGACAAAGAAGCTTGGCGCGAAAATCCACCTCGTGGGCGATGACCTGTACGTTACCAACGTCAACCGCTTGAGCCGCGGCATCCGTACCGCCGCCTCCAATGCCATCCTTATCAAGCTCAACCAGATTGGTACGCTCTCCGAGACTATCGATGCTATCAAGATGGCGCAGAAGGCAGGCTGGCGCACGGTGGTCAGTCACCGCAGTGGCGAGACGGAGGACACCACCATCGCCGATTTGGCGGTGGCAATGGGTACAGGACTCATCAAGGCTGGCGCGCCTTGCCGCAGTGAGCGCACCGCCAAGTATAACCGCCTCCTGCAAATCGAAGCCGAGCTTGGGGAGAACGCGAGTTTCGCGGGAATGACCGCGCTACGGCGTTAGTGCAATCCCTCATAATGTTGTCATTCCAGCGCAGGCTGGAATCCAGCTCTGAGCGACAATAACGGTAGACATTCGTTTCCTGGATTCCGTATCAAAGCCTGCCCCGTACTTGATACGGGGTACGGAATGACAGACTAATAATAAAGGAAGTGGTTTTTGCATCCCGCTCCGGTAACCAATTTAAAACCCTTCATAGAGGGGAAAGTCGATAGGTGTGGCTTTTTATGTATTTTTCAAAAAGCAACATTAGAAAGATAGGAAAATATGGCAACTGCAATTATCCCCGGCGTCACCGAGCTACTCGTTCCCATCCCCAATAACCCGTTGGAGAACACCAACGTCTACCTGCTCCGCGGGGATGACGGCTACCTGCTTATCGATACCGGCTGGAACAGCGATTACGCACTGCGTGCTCTCGGCAAGGAGCTAGGGGACGCCGGCGCCGAATATAAAGACATCAAGCAGATTGTGGTCACGCACGCGCATTTCGACCACTACGGGCTGGTGGGCAGGCTTAAACAGCTGACAAAAGCTAAGGTCTATTTGCACCAGCGTGACGAAGAAATCTTCCGTACGCGCTACGCCATCACCGAGGAGTTTATGCGCCAGAGCGAGGCATGGTTCTATGCTAACGGCGTGCCGCGTACCGAGCTATCGGTCACCCGCATGCCGTTCGGCGGGATGAGTGCCGGAGGATTACCACCGCAACCGGATATCACGCTTAACGGCGGCGAGACCATTTCTACCGGTATCTTCAACCTGGAGGTCGTCTGGACGCCGGGACACTCGCCGGGGTCTATCTGCCTGTACGAGCGGAAACACAAACTGCTGTTTTCCGGCGACCATATCCTGCCGGTCATCACGCCTAACATCAGCTTGGTGCCAAAGTCCGAGGGCAACCCGCTGGGCGAGTTCCTGAAATCGCTGGAGCTGGTGCGCGGACTGGATGTCAGCACCGTCCTGCCTGCCCACGAAAACATCTTCCACGACCTGCCCAAGCGCATCGATGAGATTCTTCACCACCACGAGTTCCGCAACCAGGAGATACTTGCGGCGCTGGCAGACGGGGCGAAGACTGCCTACGAAATCTCCAATCACATCACCTGGATGCCGGAGCTGGGCGGGGTGCATTTCCGTGACTTGATGCCCGGCGATAAGCGTGCCGCTGTCTCCGAGACCCTTGCCCACCTGCGCGCCATGACTGTAAACGGCAGGGTGAAAGTCAACATGCGGAACAATATGTACTACTATGAGCGGGTGTGAGTACCTTTCTCCAACCCATTGTCATTCCAGCCCCGTGTCGTGGCACGGGGTAAACTCCGGCTGGAATCCAGAACGAGACGGAATACTGACCAGATTCTCGTCTCAAAGCAGAGCGTGACATTAACAAACAATCTCGCGTAAAAACCCTGTGCAAAGTAGTATAATTGGTCTGTGCATTAAATAAAATAACGTCTTAATAAGGAGGCATTATGGCGGTTAAAATCGGCATCAATGGCTTCGGCAGAATCGGCAGACTGACCCTCCGCACTATCAACCATTACCACGCAGGTAAATTGGAGGTTGTGGCGGTCAACGACCTCACGGATACAAAGACCAACGCTCACCTCTTTAAATGGGACAGTAGCTACGGTAAATACCAGGGCGAAGTGTCTGCCACCGCTGATTCAATTATCATCGATGGCAAGAAAATCGCGGTCGTTTCCGAAAGAGACCCGGCGAAGATCGACTGGAAGAAATACGGTGCCGATATCGTCATCGAGTCCACCGGCTTATTCACGGATGCGGATAAAGCCGCTGCCCACCTGCAGGGCGGCGCAAAGAAGGTGCTCATCTCCGCGCCCGCTAAAGGCGAGGACATCACCATCGTTATGGGTGTGAACCAGGAGAAGTACGACCCCGCCAAACACAGGATTATCTCCAATGCTTCCTGCACCACGAACTGCATCGCCCCCGTGGTCAAAGTCCTGCACCAATCGTTCGGCATCAGCAAAGGTTTTATGACCACCATCCATGCTTATACCAACGACCAGCGCATCCTCGACCAGGTGCACCGGGACCTGAGACGCGCCCGCACCGCCGGGGCTAACGTCATTCCAACCTCCACCGGTGCTACCAGGATGATCGGCGAGGTCTTCCCGGAGCTTAAGGGCAAGCTGGATGGCATGGCTTTCCGCGTGCCGGTACCCAACGTCTCCGTCTGCGATTTTGTCGCCAACCTGAACAAAGACGTCACGGTCGAGCAGGTGAATGCCGCATTCAAAGCCGCCGCCAGCGGACCGCTCCACGGCATTCTCCAGTACAGCGATGAGGAACTCGTTAGCAGTGACTTTAAAGGCAACCCCGCCTCGTCTATCTTCGATGCTCCGAGCACATTACTCATCGGCAGGAACATGGTCAAAGTTATTGCCTGGTACGATAACGAGTGGGGTTACAGCTGCCGGCTGGGAGACCTGGCTAACTACATCGCCAGCAAGGGATTGTAATAATAGTTATCAGCTATCAGCCATCAGTCTTCATCAATCCACCAGTCAGCTTTTATGAACTCCGGCAGCTAGTGTAGTGTCTCCGAAATAACTTGAAATTACACATGGAGTGTGGTGCCACGGACGAAATATAAAAATGATGGTTGCAAAGGGTGGGAAAGCAAGATGACTGCCAACTTGCACAAGGGAGTTGAGAGGGGCGTCAGCCCCTCTCAAAATAGTTCTTCCCCTTCTCTGCGG
>JAUYDN010000177.1 GCA_030691775.1 Dehalococcoidia bacterium | reverse complement strand
ATTTCAATAGTCAACCCCCCCTTTCTCCCCACCAGAGGGGGTCAGGGTGACAAGGTCACTCGACTTTTAAGGCAAAGCCCTTGGGGGGAGAGGAAAAACTTATTTGTGCTGGTGTCTTTCACTTGATAGGTGAGTTTTTTGAACTGGGACTCGCGGACACGATATCCCCCCGCTTCTTTTCTTTTTACCCGTCTTTCGTAGTATCATTACGGCGAATATGCCCCACAGCAACGCCTAGAAATGCTACAATAGTCTCACTTGTCATTCTGAAGACGCCCGTTCCACCAACAATCACGAAGGGCGGCAGCTTGCCCTGAGCGACTTGTCCTGAACGGAGTTGAAGGAAGTCGGAGGGAAGAATCTCAGGGAAGGGCAGAGGAAGTCGTTACCCCTGGATGTAGGCACCACAAAGTTGTAGGGTGGGTTAGTCCTCGATTTATCGAGTGCGTAACCCACCAGGAACGGTTTCTTGCGGGTGGGCTTCCGCTGGTTTTACCAGTTTTTACCCGCCCCTACTATCGTCTTATTGAAAATACATAGGAGGTAAACATGGCATACGAAGACCTGTTGCTGGAGAAGAAAGACCACATTGCCCTCGTGACGTTGAACCAACCCCAAAAGCTGAACGCCCTCTCGCGCGCAATGGCTCAGAGCCTCGACCGGCTCAGTGATGACCTCGCCCGCGACGATGACACGCGCGTGGTGGTGGTAACCGGTGCCGGACGGGGTTTCTGCAGTGGTGCAGATGTATCTATGATGGCTGTCCGCCCGGTTGGCGGCGGTACAACCACGGCCAGCCCATCACGCTTTGACGCGATTCAAGCTATTGGTTATCCCCACGCGGACGCCTTCCCGAAACTGAACAAGCCGGTCATCGCGGCTATCAATGGTCCGTGCGTCGGCGGCGGACTTTCTCTAGCATTGAGCTGTGACATACGGATTGCGGCTGATGTTGCCCGTTTCGGAGCGGCACAGGTTTCCCGCGGTCTTGTACCCGACTACGGTATGACCATGTACCTGCCATTGATTGCGGGTGTTTCCAACGCGTTCCGTCTGATGTTCACGGCCGAGATAATCGGCGCGGCTGAAGCGAAGGAGATGGGCATCGTTAGCCATGTGGTGCCGCTCGATAAGCTGATGAATACTGCGATGGAACTGGCCGGTAAGATAGCGAAACAGCCGCCGTTTTCACTGGAACTGACCAAGAAGATGGTCTGGCGGAGCTTGCTGGAGAACCTTTCACGACAGCTCGACCTGGAGACGTGGGCGCAGAGGATTTGCTTCGGGACGGAGGACCACCAGGCAAGTGTGCGTGCATTCCTGAACAAGGAACCACCCCCGCAGTTTAAAGGAAGGTAGGAGGAAAATTCCAAGTACCAATAGCCAGGCAATAAAAATTACTGAATTACTAAGAAAATGGACTCTATCTTGTCATTCTGGAGGAGTCCCGATCCTCCTATACTTTATCGGGACGACGAAGAATCTGGTGGCGGGGGAAAATCGCCCCTCCCTGAGATTCTTCGCGGAGTTTACCCTGAGCGATTATGAAGGGCTCCAGAATGACACCTCCATTTTCATTGTTTGTGGGTGGCGCCACGGCGCCATGACAAATTGTTAAGTACAAAAACATGAGTATCGACCTTTCGGGTAAAACTGCTATCGTAACGGGTGGCTCACGCGGCATCGGTAAGGCTATTTGCCTGGCGCTAGCTCAGGCTGGCGCAAACGTGGTTGTCGCGGCGCGGACGGAGATGGAAGACTCCCGTCTGCCGGGCACCATCCACAAGACCGCCGGGGAAATCAAGAGTAACGGCGGGAAGGCGATTGCGATGGTGTGTGATGTCACCTCCGAAGCACAGGTGAAAGGGCTGGTCGAAAAGACCCTTTCCACTTGTGGCAACATCGATATCCTGGTCAATAATGCCGGCGTGCTCCACGGCGCCAGCTTCCTGCAGACCGAAGTCGCGGACTTCGAGAACCTGTGGCGGGTGAACGTGCTCGGTCCGTTCCTGTGCACGCAGGCAGTCCTGCCCCACATGATGCAGAGAAAAAACGGGAGCATCGTCAATATTTCTTCCGGGTTAGCGGAAAGCGCGCACCCGCGCAATAACATCTATTCCGCTACCAAAGCGGCACTTAACCGGATGATGGTCAAGCTGGCGGGGGAAATCGCTGATTACAACATCGCCGTCAACCAGCTCAACCCAGGGATGATTGCCTCGGAGGGAATGGCTTTGAGAGTGCCGGCGGAGATGCTGGAACGACTGCCCAAACCTTCGATTGTTGGCGTGCCGGTGGTCTGGCTGGCGGCGCAGAACGGCAGTTTCACGGGCAGGATTGTGAATGCCAGCGATTTCGGGGTGGGGTGGGGAGTCGTGACGTAAATCCCAAACCTTGTCCCCGCGAAGGCGGGGAATCAAGTACCAAATTCCAAATAAATTCCAGTAATTAATTTCAAAAAGTTGAGCGCTTACAGCTAACTGCTAATAGCTAACAGGTTGATGAAAAAGGGGTTTGATGCGATTCCTCTCCCTTTCGCAAAGGGAGATTGAGAGGGATTTCGGAATCCCAATCCCCCTGTATCCCTCTTTTAAAAGGGGGAAGTGAACGGAAGAGGGCTTTTTCAGCACCCTGCTAATAAAGCGTATTCACCACCAGCCCGGCCGGCGCTTTGGGGTAAAAGTAGGTGGACTTGCGCGGCATCTTGTCATCGGCGTCCGCCACGGCTTTGATTAGCTCCGGTTTGACCGGCTTAAGGAAGAAGGCAAGCTGGTACTCGCCCTTCAGCACCCGGTCCACTGCATCCTGCCGGTCGTACATGTAGGTGATTTTCGTCTCGTCGGTGCCGCCAATCCCCAGCCCGAGTATCTTCTCCAGGATAATATGGTCGATAACACTGACATCCAGCTGGCGGTACAGTTCGCTGTGGAAGAGAGGCATCGTCTGCGCGGTAACTGCTTCTTCACGCAGGGTTAACACGAGCAGGTGGTGGTTACCCGGCATCAGGCAGGCGAAACGTACTGGCCCCGGTTTCGCCATCAGTCTATCTATTTTCTCCCACACACCTGCCCCACCCAGCGGCAGCCTCTCTATCTCGAAGAACTCCGCGAGCCTGTTTTCCAGCCCATCGATGTCCGACCGCCGCAAGCCGCGGATAAGACGGTGCGGTGCCAGGATGACGAGTCCCGCGTCGGTGAAACTGACAAGCGTAATCATGACGAAATTGAAAGGGGCGTCCGGCGTGGCGCCGGGCGTGCAGGACATTTTCTCCCGCCGGTAGGTGAGCGCACTCGTGTAGCGGTGGTGACCATCGGCGATATACAACGGACGGTCTTCAAAGAAGTGATGAACCTGACCATTTACTTCTGTACCGGTAACCGCCCGTACAACGTGTCTATCGCCTTCAGGGACGGTTACATCGAGTACGGGCTTGAGAGATTCCTGCCCATCGAGCAGTCCCGCCAGCCGTTTTCTCCGGTCTTCGTACATGGCAAGCACCGGGCTGGTATTGACCTGAAGCGCCCAGAGCAGGTTGAGCCGGTCGTCACGGGCGGGACCGAGGATGCCTTCGTGGGGCTTGATGATGCCGCTTTCCCACTCCTCGAGGCGCACCCGTGTGATGATGCCCCGCCTTACGCATTGTGTACCCTGGTGGGTGAAATAGTGGTCGTGCAGGTAGAAAGCAGGTCTGCGGTCGGGTTTAAGGACGCCCTGTGCTAACCACTGCTGGAGGGTAGCGGAGGCACGGGTGTATTTATTATCGCTGGCGGTATCCTGCGGCAGGGTCTTCGCGTCCTCGATGCGGATGAAGTTGAAGTCGCTGCGCCGGTTCAGCTCCTCGTGAAATGCCGGGGAGATGACGTCATACGGCGGGCAGACGACCTTCGAGAGGTCTTTCACCACCGGTTTATTGTAACGCAAGCCGCGGAACGGCAGAACATCAGCCACGTATAAATATCTCCCGGATTGAAAAGGATAATTTAGTTTAAGGGATGGAGGGGGCGGGGGGCAAAGTTTATTTAACGCGGTCTAAAGTGGTAAATAACACATGAGAACCTAACATTAATAAATGCCGTATGATTCGCATTGCCTAGTGCCGTAACCTATGAACGCCAACTTCTGGTTCGCGGCAATTTGAAAAGCCCGAAATCAAAATGTTTTCGCAAGCCAGAAACCGCCGCAGGACCCCACGATACGTTGGTTTCACCTGTATCATTCTTAGCGACAGCATATAAACACACATCTTCCCGCATGCTCAAATGGTAACTATGGCTAGTGATGAATAGCTGGTCAATAACATTTGGGCTTTTTCCAACCATATCCTTGAGTAATTCTAACAGGCGATATTGAAGGCTAGGTGAAAGGTTAAGTTCAATTTCCTCGATTCCTATTATCCTTGCGCTTGAGGAAGCAATGTGTGAAACGAGTACTATAATTTGTTGAACTCCAGTCCCGACACGCGCTACCATGAGTTCCCGCCCCTGGCTATCCTTGACTAGCAGTTCCACGTTCCCATCTTCAACTACTGGACGAATTTGCCCAAAATTAAAAGGTTTGGCACTGATATTTTTTACAATTTCTTCGAAGACCTTGAAACGAGGTTCCCTACTCAAGCTTAATTCAAGTAGAAATCGTTTAAAATACCCATTCTGCAATAGCGGATATAGGGCTTCATCTTCAACTTTTTCATTCCGGAGAAACCTTTCTGCACGAATTATAGCGAAAGAATTGATTAGGCAGGAAAATACCTCCTCCCCTGCGTCCAGACGTGTCTTTGAGTCTACTTTTAAATTCGGGAAATACCTATCTGAACTTTCAAAGTCGAACATAACGTGATTATTCACGACTGCCTTACGAACTGTTCTTCTTGCTAAAGCATGGCCTGTGGACTCTACTTCAACTTCAACTACTACCCATTGGTTGTGACCTCGTTTAAAAATCCCATTTGCTTTTATGAAAGCATCAAACTTTGGCATACGCACGAGGTCGTTATCATCAAGTCCGACTTGAGCGGTTATCTTAATGATATTTCCTCGCTTCACATTCGTTCCTAACGTAAAGTTATCAACGAAGTTAGAAAGCTCTCCCCTAATAAATCCCCCAACCCGCGACTCTAACTCCTCTACTTTTTCTACCTTGAACAATGTTTCGAGTGCAGCTAGTACATTCGATTTGCCGGCGTTATTTTCTCCATATAGGACATTGACCTTCCCGCACTTACCTATCGTCGAATGCACTATACTACGGAATCCTGCTATTGAAGCTCTTTGAATAAACAAAGTTGGCCCCCCTTACGGTTCTTTTTTATTCGAATTCTTCTCTAAACCTTTTTACTAAGTAGCCGTACATCTCGTCTGCGCTTTTACACTGCCTCTTCGCCAAGAACATCAACAAATGCACTCTCTTCATGATGTCTCCTTTTCTTTTACTTTTGAACACCGGATAGGCAGTGTTGATTTCGATGGCGCCATCGTCTGACACTCTAACTGGAAGCTCTAGTTGAACCGCCTTTTCGAAAGCTCTATATCTTACGGGCACTCCTTCTGTCGAGAACTCTATTACATTGCTCACCATAGGATGACCGTCAATCACGAAAGCTACCATCCGTTTTTTATCAATCTTAACTGGCGGACTGCCTTTGTCTCCTTCGTTAGCCTGCACGTGAACGATCTCTACGCCCGATGCGGCGAGCTGTTTCGTACTTCTCTCCACCAACTCCGCGGCAGATATACTAGGAATTTTCTTATCGATAAAAGCTTCTTGAAGGGCTTTTTCTGTCTGGGCTATATTCTCGACCTTCCCATGCGTTCTTAACAGCACGACATGGAAAAATTCCTTGAGTTCCTCTAATTCAGTAGTCCAGACAAAACTATCACGTGTCAAAGATAACGCATCGTCCAACCCAGCAATAATATGAATCTCACCCGTTATCCAATAGAGATGACTGAAAGTGCGCCTTTCCTTTTCAATGTCCAGATAAGTTCTTGGTCCAATCCCCACTTGATTCATGCGTATCTTAAGGCCCCTCGCTTCAACTGGATGAATGATAGACCAGTTGGTTGTAATCGCGTAACCAAATTCTAGAGCGCCTTTTTTTATATATGTTTCACCTGTGCTTTGAATCACCTGGCCCCCTGGGTCGTTGCGGTATAGCTGTTCTTCATTCAGCCATACTTCCATACCAATAATGGAACGACCCAAGCATTTTGCTAGATCGGTTTGCTTGTTTTTGAAATCCAATGGCAAAGTTTCACATAGATTCCATTTCAAGCGCGATAGTCCCGGCAGCGACTCAATTGATATTTGACGCGATTCTGGTTTTGGGCTGAAATATTCCTCAATAAGTTCGTTCAACCCTACTACACGAATTCTCGTGAAATGATCTGCAGTTTTTCCAACTCGTGGTTCTGTATAACCGTCGACCGGAATACTGGACACGTCTTCATCACTTTCACTTTCTTGTACAAACCGCTTGCTCGGTAAAATCGCTGTGAACCCGCTTTCTTCTCCTTCTTTTTTACTTGTTATTTCAATACTTTCACAGAATGGAAACGATGCTAAAAATCCAATCCCAAATCTACCAATTCGTTTCCTCTGAAATTTTGGGCTTAACATTTTCCCTTCGTATTTTTGTCCTGCAATCCTCAGATAGTTCTCAAATTGCTCTACAGACATACCGTTACCGTTGTCTTCTACGGTTAGCTCTTTGTGTCCAAGATTTATACTAATGCGCACAACTGTGGCATCGGCATCGTAAGAATTACTAACCATCTCCCTTACCGCTCGTGGGAAGTCAGAATACAATGACCTACTAAGAAGAGTAACAATCTTCCTATGTACTGTAATCCTTTTTGGCCAGCTAGAAGAGCTTTGATTAACCATATTTTCCGTGCTTTTTGAGTTTAGTATCCGATTGCAAGAAGCTCAAGATTCTTACCGCCATTTCCATTAGACCTATTGAGGGCATAAGAGTACTGTTTTTTATGCATTCGAACATTATGCTTATATTTACTTAACATATCGCGAATCTCTTCCGCTGATGGAATACCTGGCGACTTGTAAGATATGACAATTATACTTTCCCGAAATTCAGAAATTAAGCGTTCAAGATTCTCTTTTGCGGTGCCCTTGTTCAACCACAAATTTCCGCTAACTTTCAAGCGCAAATTACTTGTGTTACGGTCAATCATATTGTCCCACACTCGATAATTAACCAATCCCTCCATGAAATGGTACAAATTAGCGTAATTGCTCTCACCGTCGTTCTTTTTCGGGCAAAAGTATGGTGGATCAATATATACCAAGTCGTAACCGGAATTTTTCACTGCGAGGGCATCGGCATTGGTGGCTATGTTCGCGCACCCGTTAGAAAAAACCAACGAGTTCACCTCGTCTATGAACCTCAAAAAGACCTTCTCAAACGGTTGCTCCCATGTTGTCTTGTTACCAAAGGTGCGCTTTACATCACTAGTTCTTAAATTAAGATTAGCGCGATGGAAAAGGTTGAACGGCCGTTTTACTAAACAACTCTCAAACAACGCGTAGAGCGCCAGTGCTTTCTTGTACTCCAGTGTCGTACCGGAATATTTTCTGTTCAATGCTTCTATATTACCAATTACTCTGTCAAGCCATTCGTTCTCAACGTCGGTAAAGTACATCCCTTGGAAGGTATCAGCAATAAATGACTTACCCACCCCCGCACCTTTCAGTAAACTTACGATATCATCGTCAGACAATCTGACCTGCGAGTTTTCAATTATTGCCTTCCCACGGAAATAATTGAACTTCAAATAGTCGTTGTAAGTGACACTTTTTCCCGCACGTTTGAATAGGTAGGAAACGACGCCTGTTCCTCCAAATAAATCCAACACTGATCGGAAATTCAGATAACATATGTGTTCGTGAAGCCACGGCAGAAGCTTCCGCTTGCTTCCCTGGTATCTTGTGCTAGGTATCTTATACACGAATGAAGAAGACATTTTCTTTTTAATGCATTATATCACACCTACGCAAATTCAGATTATGCCTACAATGTTAAATTAACACTGTCGCCCCACATTTCACCACAAACCACGGTTGCGGCTGCTACGTGTATTCCTTTTCGCATTCTCCCCTGTGTTATAATTCTTACCAAAAGCACGCGGGGGGATGGCTGGCGTGGCGCTGGATTTTGAAGCTGTAAAAGAGCGGATTGAGAAGCTCCGCGACCTGATAAACTACCACAACCGCCGCTATTACGTGCTCGACCAGCCGGATATTTCGAATGCAGAGCATTATGTGCTCATATATGTGTTCAGGTTAATCGCTTCGCCTTCCTCATCAAGTCGTGGTCCGCTTTCATTCTTTCCACGATCGCAATTTTTTCTGCGTAAGGGAGGTTTGCGAGTTTCTTATCTAGCTTACGCTTGGCTTTTTCGTGAGTCCGCCAGAATTTCTTTCTCTCCCGTTCGCTCATAAACATCGCCGTTTGATACCTTCTTGAATCAGCCCAATTGTAGTGCTCATATCTACTACTGTCAACCCATTTTTAAACCAGTACCTGTGTTATAATTCTTACCAAAAGCACGCGGGGGATGTAAAAGCGTGACGCTGGATTTTGAAACTGCCAAGGAACGGATTGAAAAGCTCCGCGACCTGATAAACTACCACAACCGCCGCTACTATGTGCTCGATAGCCCGGAGATTTCGGACGCAGAATATGACGGGCTGATGCAGGAGTTACGGGACCAGGAGGCGCAGTTCCCCCAGCTTGTCATCCCGGATTCCCCCACCCAGCGCGTCGGCGCGGAGCCGCTGGCTGCCTTCGGGGTGGTCGAGCACCGCCTACCGCTCCTCTCACTCTCCAACGCCTTCTCTACCGAAGACCTGTATGCCTGGCACACCCGCACGCGGCGACTGCTCGATGTCGACCGGTTCGATATGGTCTGCGAGCACAAAATCGATGGTCTGGCGGTAGCGCTGGTCTATGAGAACAGCCGCCTGGTGCGCGGCGCCACCCGCGGCGATGGCTACCGCGGGGAAAACATCACCCAGAACCTGAGGACCATCCGCAGTGTGCCCTTGACCTTGCCTGGAGGCGCGCCACCCGCATTCGAGGTGCGGGGGGAAGTCTACCTGCCGCGCGCCGGATTCCAGAAGCTCAACCGGGAGCGGGAAGCGGAGGGCTTACCCCTGTTCGCCAATCCGCGTAACGCCGCCGCCGGTTCGGTGCGCCAGCTCGACCCGCGCATCACCGCCAAAAGACCGCTGGATATCTATATCTATTCACTGGGCTGGGTGCAGGGCGGCACCGTACCCGGTACCCACTGGGAGAGAATGCAGTACCTGACAAGACTTGGCTTCAAGGTCAATCCCAACCTGAAAAAGGTCGCCGCCATCGAAGAGGCGGAAGAGTACCACCAGCACTGGCTCCACCAGCGCGAGACTATGCCCTACGAAGCGGATGGCATCGTCGTCAAGGTGGACAGCATTGAATGCCAGGAACGGCTGGGGGATATCGGGCGCGAGCCGCGGTGGGCGATTGCCTATAAGTTTCCCGCCATCCAGGGCTCGACCCGGCTCAAGGAAATCGGCATCAGCGTGGGGCGGACAGGCACCCTCAACCCCTACGCCATCCTCGAGCCGGTGCAGGTGGGGGGTGTCACCATCAAGCAGGCGGCACTCCATAATGAAGATGACATCCGCCGCAAGGATATCCGCGAGGGCGACTGGGTCTACATCCAGCGCGCCGGTGACGTCATCCCGGAGGTGGTGGGACCCATCATCGGCAGGCGCACTGGTAATGAAAAACCGTTCAGCCTGATTGACAAGCTTCCTAAAGATGAACGGGGGCGACCGCTCTGCCCTGCCTGCGGTCACGAGGTCATCAAGCCTGCAGATGAAGTGATGTACTACTGCTCCAACGCCGCCTGTCCTGTGCAGGTGCAGAGACGCATGGAGCTGTTCGTCTCGCGCGGGGGTATGGACATCCGCGGCATCGGTGAAAGCCTCATCGAGATGCTTTTCCGGGAGGGTTTTGTCAAAGACGTCGCCGACCTCTACAAGCTCAAAGAAAAGCGCGATAGGCTTATCCTTATTGAACGGATGGGGGAAAAGAGCGCCGATAACATCCTGGCGGCAATCGAAAAAAGCAAGAACGCGAGCTTACCGCGCCTCATCTATGCGCTCGGTATCCGGCACGTCGGCGAGGAGACGGCAAACCTGCTCGCGGAACATTTCACCGACCTCGCCGGCCTCGCTAGTTCGGGCGCGGAACGACTGATGCATGTCCCCAGTATCGGTCCGAAAATCGCAGAGAGCATCGCCGCCTTTTTCCGGCAGGAAGAGAACCGTCGTGTAGTCGAAAAACTCAAGCAGGCGGGCGTCTGGCCACACCGTGAGATAGTAAAGAACGAGGGCTTGCCGCTGGTGGGTAAGGAGTTCGTCATCACCGGCACACTCAAAGCCTTTTCCCGGGAGGTTGCGCATGAAAGAATCAAGGCGCTGGGCGGCACAGCTAAAGAAACCGTAACACGCAAGACTGCCTACCTGGTGGTGGGTGAAGACCCGGGCGCCAGCAAGGTAGAGCGCGCCCGCGCCCTCAGCACCCAGCAAATATACGAGGAGCAATTCATTGCCATTCTGGAACAAAAAGGCTGATACCTGGCTGGTGGTGGGGCTGGGGAACCCGGGGGGAAAATATGCCGACACACGGCACAACATCGGGTTCATGTGCCTCGATTACCTGGCGAAGACGCATAACCTTGCATTTGCGAGGAGTCGCAACAAAGCCAGAACAGCCGAAGGGAAAATCGCTGGCAAGCATGTGGTACTCGCCAAACCACAAACATTCATGAACCTGAGCGGGGAGGCGGTCGGGAAACTGGTGCGCAGGCACAGCATAAAGCCAGACCACCTGGTTGTGGTCTATGATGAGCTCGACCTGCCGCTGGGCAAACTACGTATCCGGCAGGGCGGCAGTAGTGCCGGGCACAAGGGTATCGATTCGATTGCTGAGCACACCGGTACAGAAGAGTTCATCCGTTTACGAGTCGGCATCGGGCGTCCGCAAGGTGAGGGCCAAACAGAGCGGGATGATGTCATCGACCACGTCCTCAGCGACCTGACTCCAGAAGAGCGCGCTATCTTAGAGCAGGTCATTCCGAAGGTTGGGGAAGCGGTTTCCTGTATCCTGTCAGACGGACTGCTGGCGTCGATGAACAACTACAACGGGCTGGACATGAGAAACACACCAACGGGCTGATGGAACTGGTCATTAGTGCAAAGTCCTCTCAATTGTCATCCCGGAGGAGTCCGTACCGCCAAAACTCTTGAAGGACGACGAGGGAACTCAGGGCGGGGCAGGGCAAGCATTACCCGTTTACGAGAGTTTTCAAAATTGCACCGGGAATGATAAACCTCTATCTGCGCGCAATCAGATGAATCGACGAAGCCTTGAAGGTGGCGACCACGTCCTGCCCCTCTACCAATCCCATCCCCTCCCAACTCCGATGCGTGATGAGTGCTACCAGCGGAATGCCGCAATCTAACGCCACCCGCACCTGCGAACCCATCGGTAACACTCGCGTTACTTTTCCATACAACCGGTTGCGTGCGCTGGACTGGGACGCTGTTTTATCCGGCAAGCTGAGCGTCACGTCCTCGTGACGGAGGCAGATATTCACTCTTGTCCCGGCCGGTAAACTGCTCACGGCTTCCATTTGGGCGTTATCTGTCACCAGCACCACCAGTCCACCCTGCTGTTCAATGACTTTCCCCGGAAGAATATTCCCCGCCTCAACAAACGCCGCCACTTCCTCGTCCACCGGGTAGTTGAAGACCTCCTCGGGAGTACCGGCCTGCCGGATTTGCCCGCCGATAAGCACTGCCACACGGTCGGCGAGCATCAGCGCTTCGTTGCGGTCGTGCGTGACCATAACCGTAGTCACTTTTATTTCTTTCAACACGCTTTCGAAGTCCTCGAGGAGGGACTGACGGGT
>JAUYDN010000101.1 GCA_030691775.1 Dehalococcoidia bacterium | reverse complement strand
CGAAGGCTGGAATCCAGTATCGAATGCCAATGATTTTTCACTGTTGTTTCCTGGATTCCGTATCAAGTACGGAATGACAGGGGGTCATTAAAGAATAGTAAATCATCAAAACCCGTATCAAGAAATTTCTTTAACAGCCTCCCGCAGAGAAGGGGAAGAACTCTTTTGAGAGGGGCTGACGCCCCTCTCAACTCCCTTGTGCAAGTTGACGGTCATCTTGCTTGCCCACCGCTTTGCCACCATCATTTTCATATTTCGTCTGTGGCGCGCCACACCCCATGTATAATTGTCAAGTTATTTCGGAGACACTACACTACGACCTCCCAGCGTTTGAAAAAACAGCGGCGACATCACGTTTTCCGTTATTTATTTCACAATCTCACTCTACACAGCCGGGACACCGTCTTGCCTCCATAACAGCCGTACGCTCATCGTAACCCAGTTCAACGAGTCCAAAACCTGACACTCGCTCCGGTGCCGGGGAGCGACGAACGGGCAACCGCCGCCGTTCGAATACCTTTTCTATCATCTTTGGCGTTGTTGTTGGAGGAGAGGGAGAAGTTGTGGGAAACTCCCTTTTACCCCTCAGAAAATCGTGAATGCTGAGGGCGGCTAACTTTCCGCTCAAAATACTATCGGCAATTGCAAAATGGTTTGAAACCGCCCGTCCGGCGACAAAGACACCCGGCTCCCCGGTAGAGAAAGTTTCCGGGTCTACCTGGATGGTGTTATTATTCGTGGTCGGTAAGGTCTTTCCTTCAGGCAATAAGGAAAGGTCGGGCTGCTCACCTGAGGCTACGATAGCATTATCTACAGGGAAGATAAATTCGGAGCCGGGAATGGGAACCAGACGTGGTTTCCCTTTCTCATCGCACTCGTACGGTTCCAGGGTCTGGCATTCCAGAGCCACCAGATGGTTATTCCTCGCAATGAAGCGGGTGGGAGCGGTGTTTTCGACAATCTTCACGCCCTCCTCAAGAGCCGCTTCGATGTTATCTTCGTTAGCCGGCATTTCCGTTCTGGTCCCCGGAAAGATAATGGAGACATCCCTGGAACGGAGCCGCCGCGCTGAGCGGGCGGAATCAACGGCAGAATCTTCTCCGCCGATAACAGCTACCCAGTCACCCAGAGAAACAGGCTTATGCCCTCGGACTGCCTCCAGAAAGCTTAACGCTGGCATCACCCCGGGGGCATCTTCATCCGGTAAGCCCAGCTTCAAACCGGTGCGTGCGCCAACAGCAAGGAGGACTGCCCGGAACCCCCCGGTAATAAGGTCGTCGATTGTAAGGTTAGGACCGGCGGGGGTGTTGGTGAGGACGTTCACACCGGCCTGCTTGATGCACTCGACCTCCAGTTCCGTGATGCGGCGGGGTAGACGGAATTCGGGGACAGCCAACGCCAGCCTACCCCCGGCAACCGGGCTTGTTTCAAAAACGGTTGGTTGGTATCCCAATCGTGCCAGCTGATAGGCGGCGCTCAAGCCTGCCGGGCCGGCTCCAATGATTGCCACCTTCTCCAGCATCGGAGCTTCATTCTGCGGCAACGCGCTGAAACCGTGTGCTAATACGTAATCACCCGCAAAGCGTTCCAGCGCCCGGATTGAAATCGGCTCTCCATTCCCACCGGCACGACAGTGTTTTTCACAAGGGTGATGGCAGATATAGCCGCAGGTAATCGGGAAGGGGTTGACGGCACGAATCAGCTCAAAAGCTTCCCGGTACTTACCGAGGGCAATGCGTGCTAAGAAAGCGGGCACATCGATATTCAGCGGGCAGTTGTGTCTACAGGGCGGGTTACCCGAAACTTCGTGAGCCATTGCTGTGCCTCGTCAGCTTTCAGCCTTTAGATATTGTTCCTGTGACTGCTGGAAGCCTGTTACTAATCCCCTTTACGGTTTGAGCGGCATCTCGATCAGTCCCTTACTGATGGCATATTTTATCAACTCGGTACGGTTGCGGAAGCCGAGTTTCTCCATGATGCCTTCTCTATGCCGGAGGACCGTCTTGACACTGATAAAAAGCCTTTCAGCGATGACTTTATTGGTATGACCTTCAGCGATAAGCTGGAGAATCTCCCTTTCCCGGTCGGTCAACCGTTCGTATTCATCTTTAACATCTCCAGCCCGCATCAAATACTCTTCGACGAAAGTCGTGGCGACCGAAGGATGAATGAAAGAATCTCCTTTATGTACAGCCCGGATTCCGGACGCAAGTTCGGAAGTTGTGGCTGTCTTGGGGATATAACCCCGTGCTCCAGCCCGGAAAAGCGAGAGCACGTATTCCCGGTCCTCGTGCTGGGTGAGCGCGACCACTTTAGAGCCTGGAGACTCTTTGTGGATGCGACGCGTGGCTTCGAGCCCACCCATACCTGGCATACCGATATCCATCAGCACCACATGAGGCACAAGTTGTTGTACCTTTTCAATTGCTTCCTTGCCGTCGCTGGCTTCTCCGACAATCTCGATGTCATCACAGCTTTTGAGCAAAGCGCAGATTCCCTGCCGGAACATGGCATGGTCGTCGACTATTAACACCCTGATTTTATTCACCAACACCCTCCTTCCAGATAACGGGGATTTCTGCGTTTATTCTCGTTCCATTGCCCGGTTTGCTTTCGATGTTTACCGTACCCCCGAGCAGGCTGGCACGTTCTTTCATACCGAGTATACCGATACCCGCTTCGGGACCTGACGAGGGGCTTGAAGGTTTCGTTGTATCGAAGCCGATGCCATCATCTTCGATTTGAACCGATATGCCTTTATCCCTGAACTCAAGACTGATGTAAGCGCTCTCCGCCTTCGCGTGTCGTGCGATGTTAGTAATGGCTTCCTGGCCGATACGGAAAACGGTTATTGCCACTTCTTGAGGGACGACCTTTTCCCGGCCGGCAACTTCAAAATGTACTTGTACTCCAGTCGCAGCCAGGGTTCTCTGCGCGCAGGATTGTAAAGCGGCGGGTAAACCGAGGTCATCAAGTAATGGAGGTCTCAGGTCATATATCAACCCGTGCACTTCTTTCGACGTCGTTGCCAGGAGCGTCCTGATGTCCTGGAACTGGTTTTCGGTGTTGCGGGCGGTTGCCCCGGGGGCATTAGCGATTGCTTCAAGACGAACAGCGACTGTTGCCAGTGCCTGGCTGGTTACGTCATGAAGTTCACGTGCTACCCTGCGGCGTTCATCCTCCTGAGCTGAAATCACCCGCCGTAGTAGTTCTGTCCTGGTTTCTTCTTTGAGCCTTACATCCTGGTATAGTCGTGCGTTCTCGATGGCAATCCCGAGCGTACTGCCGATGGCTGACAGCAGGTGTATATCCTGCCTGGAAAACAGGCGCGAGTTACGACCGGCGATGTTCAAAACACCGACCACTTTTTTCTTTGATTTCAGAGGAACTCCGATAAAAGCCTTTAAGCCGTCTCCAGTAATCAACCAGCCAGTTGATGCGGGATTTTTATCGATGTCATCTACCACCAGCGTCTCGCCTTGCTCAATCAACTTCCTGGCAGTGTCATTATCAGGTATGATTCCACCCTTTGTATGGAAAAAGTGCTCTGGAAGTCCGCGTTGGACGGCGCACGACACGGTATGTGTCTTTTCATCGATCAGGAGAACGTTACCCGCGTCCGCTTTGATTAGCTCCAGAGTTTTATCGAGCGCCGCGTTGAGAATGGAGTCCAGATTAAGCGTCTGGCTCACCACGTCACCGATGGCATTCAGCGCGAGGAGGTACTGGTTGGCTTCCAGAATCCGGTTCTCCTGTTCCTTGTTTTCGGTAATGTCACGCGCAAGTTCCACCACCTGGATAATCCTGCCGGCGGCATCGAATATCGGCCAGGCACTCACTTCGACGAAACGGGCTTTGTGGTGGTTTCCCTGTACCGTCTCGTGGGTGTGGATAACTCCGGCGTATTGTCCCGTCTCCCAGACCTGAGTGAGGGGGCAGGCGCAAGGAGGACGGCAAGGGTGGTCTAATCCGTGGCTCACCTCATAGCAGTGAAGCCCTGTAATTTCTTTGTCCTTTAGCTTGGCGCGTAGCTTTCGATTAGCCTGAGTAATGCGCAAGTGGTGGTCGAGCACCACCAACTCTTCATCGAGGCTATCAATCGTGTTTTGCAGTAAATCCCTTGATTTTTTTAGCTGGTCCCGTGATTCATCGAGCTGTATATCCCGTTGCTCTACCAGTTGTAAAGTTTCACCGAGCTGTTCCTGTATGAGCTGGTATGCGTTGCCCACCCGTCCGGCCCGCTTTGCCAGGTCAGGAGGTACGCGAAGGAGAAGGCTGAGCAACCAGTTGCGGGTTGCTTTACCAATCGCGTTCAGGATGCTGACCCAGACCAGGATGCTGAGGTTGGTCAGCAGTTTTATCCGTTGCTGGATACTGACTCCGGGGCGCATTTTCCGGAGCACCTTCCTTAAGCTCCGCAGACGTATTGTATCATCGCATGTGAATGCGTGCAAGGTCGTGTACTGGTTCGGTATCTCCCGGCAACCTGCACTGACTTTTTACAGATATTTTACACCGTCCGTGTTTCATAACCGCCAGAAAAGATGTACAATACGAACGACATCAAGCAGGCATGTAACGGGACTGACTTCACTCCCACTACATGAAAAAGTCGCATGCAATTATGCGAGGGGGGATAGAGAAAGAATGCCGGCTTGTAATTTAAGAATTTTCACGTTCGTAATTTCGCTCCTGGTGCTCTCCGGATGTTCTATCACAACGCAGAACTCTTCTTCCCCGTCAAGCGTAGCTGAAATACCCGGGACCCCCGTTTCTATGTCAGTGTCAACTCCGGTCGGGGGTCAATCTGTCAGTACCGACTCTAATACAGATACCGTATCAACATCCGCAGACGGACTGCATTTCACATCAAGCGGCTACACCGAATATGGTGACTGGTATTCGGAGGTAACCGTCAGCCCGTCTTCCTGGGAACCGGGACAGCAGGTGAATATTACCGTCAAGCTAAAAGTCTCGGTCAACCATATGTCCGGGCTGGCATCCCTGGGGTTAGCCCCGGAAGGGCTGGTTGCGCTGGTCACCGCCGAGCGGACCTTTGATTCTGAGGGCTGGCTGAGACTGGCGAGCGATGAAAGAATGTCCACCCTGCTTACTCCGGGCGGGCTGGCAATCGAGGGTGGGGTGCAGGGAGCGGTGACCAACCGTTTCGGTTACGGGTTCCACACGCCTGTGGATGAACTGGTAACCCAGCCATTCCGTCTAACGGAAAAAACCGAAGGGTACCGCCAGGCGACGTTCAACATCAAGACACGCTTGCCGGATGACCTGCCACCGGGAATCTATCGCCTCCGTCTCGACTACGGAGTGGTATCATATAAACGTTACTACAGTCTCAACGGAGAAACTTTTGCTTACCGTCCGTTCTTCAAGGGTAGACCGACGGAATCGCATCTCTATTCGCCGCCAATCAGGGCAAGTGCGCGTTATATCGGTAGCGCGTGGGTGGATGCCAGCAGAATACAGCCGAGAATCCCCTGGGTAATATTGGGGAACTATAACTCGAATGGTTACCGCGGCGTGGTTGCCGATGAAGATAGGCACCGTTTTGCCCTTTCTAACCGCAATCTCATCCCCGACGATGTTATCCTGCCGTTATACGATGACCGGGGAAACAAGCTTTCCTATTCCCTGGAGCCACAGTTCCCCGCCGATACAATCGAAGCCCGCTCTAATATCCCCTGGGATTACACTAAGGGAGAGCTTTCCATTCAGATTACCGGACCCGATGGTAAAACAACGGACTTAGGCACAGCGCCATTTGCCGGGCAGACTGGCATTTTCCCCACCACCCGCCGCTCCGCCTTCACGACCTGGAAGCCACCCTCCTATGGTTACTACACCGTGAAGGTCACCGGCTGGATAGCGGATATCTGGGGGAACCGTTATGAGGGAGGCGGCACCTACCATTTCTAGATTGCCAAACGCATGACGCTGGCGACGGCGACTTTCCAGGGCATTTCTTACCCGGTGGGTAGCCGTTACGGGCGCGACTTCGGCTTTGCACCGGCTGTGCCGGCAGACGTTGAAGTGAAGGCATACCTCTACGTTAACTCCGACCCAAAGAATGTGAAATCGATTTCTTACAGCGGTAAAGCTTCTCCTTCCGGCATTTATGGGAGCGCACAGGGAACTAAAACTTTCGTACTGGATGCTCCGGGAGAATATTTCGCGCACGTTCTCGCAAAGTTTACCGACCAGGAAGGTCACCTGTGGGTAAGCAGTATGCGTCATGCGGGTGTGGTTTATCCGGAAGATAGTCCGATTGTTGCCCGCGGCAAAAAGCTCTCAGCCGGCGGCAAGCTGGTCGACCGCGGTGAGACCAATTTCGAGGGGTACACCGACCACCTGGTGCATATCAACTACCCGTACCAGCCCGGTGACGTCCTGCTTATCGCCAGCGAGCAGGAATCTGCCAACAAGATTGTTCCGGTGTTGACCTACGAGCTTAAGAACAGTCCGGCTCCTTATGACGCTCGGTTACAGTCGATTGGCGCCACCAATCTCCGCATCCAGACATCCAACGGTTATTCGCCGCACCTGTTCCCGGAGTACATCACCGATATGGCGTACTATTACGCTGCCGCCCCGCGCCCCGGCTTTATGTCACGGTTCCTCGTCGGCGAGTATGGAGTCCGGGCGCCTTACTGGCACACTTCCCCGAACAACTTTGGCGGGCAAATCGGGGCGAGTAACAACGGTGATATGCCGGGGGACATTTACCGCCTGATTGGCGGTGTCGTGCTGAGAAACAAAGACCGGGCTCCAGCGTATGCGGGCTACATCGCCAGCTGTTCGATTTTACCAAAAGGCACCAACAACAACCGTATTATCGCTCCGGGCACAGAAGACCTGATTGGTCCCACCGGTAGTAAGGCAAGGTTCTTCCTGGTGGGAACGCGCATCGGTATGGTCTACGAAACAGGCACCGTGTTCGCTCCTGCGGCACAGGTTGACCCCATCTTGCCAGTCACGGTGACGTTTACGTTGAGATACCCGGATGGTCGTGAGGTGACAACCCGGGGACCGTCCGATAGCTTCGGGAGTTTTGTCGGTAAAGACCGGTGGACACTGGATACGCCCGGTGTGTACCGGTTCTTTATTGAAGGGGAATGGCAGAGGAACAAAGGGTATATGCCCGGTCTGCCAACTACCGGCGGCGAATTCTACGTGATTGAAAAAGAGCGTCCTCCGGATGCACCCACACTTAAACTAAATACACCAGCGCAATTCACATTCGACGCGGCTAAGGGGTTTACCATCAGCGGCACGACCACGGCGGATGTCGTTCATTACGGCGCCGTTATTCCCGGTTCCGCTGTTTCACAGGGCACTCTTACTGTGAGCGGTGGGAAATTCAAATACACCTTCGACCCGGCGGCTATCAATAAGGTCGCTTCTACCTACGACATCGTCAATATCAGGACGGGTAAGCCGGAAATCGGTGATGTTGTTCACCTGACCTTTTTCGCACGTGAAACCGCTCCTGATGGCAAGATATACCATTCCTTCGTGCGACTCGTTATACGCGGGACTACGGTGCTGTACGTGCGGTAGGTTATCAGGGAAAAACGTTAGTGGTGAAATAAAACGGCGACCCCCGAAGGGTTGGGGTTTAAGGCACAATACAATGTCTAGTGGAGTGTCTCAATAACAGCTTTACAATTCTGAATAAAAGATGCCAGTGCTTACACAGCGCCTCATCCCCCCGCATCAAGTGCGGGGCAGGCTCTTGCCCCTTCTCCGCAGAGAAGGGGAAGAACTATTTTGAGAGGGGCCTGACGCCCCTCTCAACTCCCTTGTGCAAGTTGGCAGTCATCTTGCTTTCCCACCCTTTGCAACCATCATTTTCATATTTCGTCCGCGGCACCACACTCCATGTGTAATTGTCAAGTTATTTCGGAGACACTACACTAGACCGTTGTTTCATTACCGGTGTGATGGGTTTGGTGATTACGTTTTCGCCAGCCACCGGAAGCGGGCGCGGTCGCTTGCTCCCAGCCGTCTTCCACGCTCCTGCAAGGCGCGCCTGACCTCTTTATGCTGTCCCCGTTTCCAGGCTGTAAGGACATCTTTCAGGTCATCGAGGCGTGATGAAGTGACATTCAGCGTTGCAGACTGTATGGCATAGTG
>JAUYDN010000100.1 GCA_030691775.1 Dehalococcoidia bacterium | reverse complement strand
TCACCCAGCGGCGTCCGCCACGAGCCTTCTGTCATGATGCTGAAAGGTTCTCCCATCCCTGTGTGAGTGGGTCCCATGATGATGATAGTATCTGTCAGCTTCACCCGCGAGACCACTGCCGCGGCAACCGGTCCCGAATAGGGATAGCCGGCGTGGGGAGCATAGTAGCCGGTGACGTCTTCTTTTTCCGCTTTTTCATCCACCATTTTCTTAATAAGCGCGCGCAGTTCACGCGCCGAACCCGGATAAAACCGCCCGGCAACCGATGGCTGACGTATCATCGCTTCTCACCTCCCTGCGCGGCAGTCCTGAAATTGAGATTGGCGCCGCAATACCGGCAACACGAGCCTGCCAGGCCGGTTACCCACGTCTCGTAGCCGCGCCGCTCCACCACCGGTTTGGCACACCCGGGACAGGTAGTGGTCTCGCTGGCGTGACCCGGTACATTACCGAGGTAAACAAACTTTAGCCCGGCTTTTTTACCGATTCTATAGGCTTTTTCCAGCGTTGCAAGCGGCGTGGGCGCTAAGTGCGAGATATTGTAAGCCGGATGGAAACGGGTCACGTGCCACGGCGTTAACTCACCGAGTTTATCATGAATCCAGCGGGCGATGCCCTCGAGCTGAATGTCATCATCATTCATCGTAGGGATGATGTTTGTCACCACCTCGACGTGCATATTCCATCTATTTTTGGCGCGCTCGGCAACCTCTAAAATGCCCCGCCAGCGTTTTATCTTCGCCAGGTTTTGATAGAATTCATCCGAAAATCCCTTCACGTCCACCCGCCAGGCTTCAAGGTACGGTCCGATAGTATCCAGCGCCTCCGGACTCAAATATCCATTAGTCACATAAACGGTGTAAAGTCCTTCCTTTTTCGCCAGCTTCGCGCCGTCGAGAGTATACTCAAACCACATCGAAGGCTCATTGTATGTCCAGGCAATGCCGGCACACCCGTTGCGTTCGGTGAGCTTGATGGCGTTTTCCGGTGAAATCTCCTGCGACACGCGGCGCACGTCTTCCGCCATGGCGATTTCCCAGTTCTGGCAATCGGCGCAGTGGAAATTACATCCCCACCCCCCCAGCGAATACACGAGCGTGCCGGGATGAAAGTGAAATAGAGGCTTTTTTTCTATCGGGTCGACATTCGCCGCCGAGGCAAGTCCGTAATTGAGGTTGTAAAGAACGCCCTCTCTGTTTTCATACATATGGCAGACGCCGGTCTTGCCGGGGTTTATAGCGCAGTACCACTGGCAGGTTTGACACCGCACCCTGGAATCCGGGAGTTTTTCATAGAGCAACGCCTCACGCATTACTCGCCACCTTACCGCACGTACTGACACAATTATAGTGCGCAACTTGATAACTGACAACTAGCGGCGAGATTTAAGATTTATGAGATAGGATTTATGAACGATGAGAAATCATTGCATGGCGTTTGTGGGGTGTGTGAAACCCACCCTCACTTACTTCTCCTTTGTTACTTGCCACTTGATACTTGATACTGGTGGCACCGGCGTGCCGCCTGTGCGTCAATGCAAACGCATATCGGTCGCTACCAATCTATGCGTGGTGGCGTCACCAAGTGTGGGCGAATTTATGTGGATGGGAAAAGAAGTTGCGGAGACAATCTCATGGTGGGTTACGCACTCGATAAATCGAAGACTAACCCACCCTACTTGCTATTGTCCAAGATAGGTTTTCGGATAAGCGATAGCGTATTAATTTACCTGGTGGATTACGAGGCACCGGCGTGCCGCCTGTGCGTCAATGCAAACGCATATCGGTCGCTACCAATCTGTGCGTGGTGACGTCACCAAGTGTGGGCGAATTTATGTGGGTGGGAAAAGAAGTTGTGGGGACAATCTCATGGTGGGTTACGCACTCGATAAATCGAGGACTAACCCACCCTACTTGCTCATAAATCATGAATCTAAAATCTTAATTCATCTCGTCAGCTTGACATATCCAACCGCTTGTGCGAATATGCGGAACAAAATGACTGCGGAAAGGAGTGAGGCACAAATGGAAGTGCTTGCGGAAGGTGAAGGTTCAGTCATCAGTTTTCATGAGGCGTCATTAAACAACGTATTTTGTCATTCCAGCCCCGTGTCGTGGCACGGGGTAAACTCCGGCTGGAATCCAGGCGAAAGCATCAGCTACTGGATTCTTGGGTCAAGACCGAGAATCCAAATGAAAAACATCTGTTTATAAAGGAACTGACAAACGCTAACTGTTTACTGTAAACTGGAAACCAATAACCGTTTTCTCTGGAAAGGAGATACATGGCAATCGAACCTAAACTGTTCACGGTGGAAAAGGACGGGGCAGTGGTTGTCTGGAAGTTTTACAACCTTCCCAGCAACCTCTGGAACGTCGAAGCCCGGCTGGAGTTCGTGGAGCTTACGGAGGAGTTCTACGCCGACCCATCGTTACGGGTGGGTATTTTCACCAGCGCTATGCCGGATGTCTTCATCCAGCACTATGATGTTTCCCTGCTGGTGAAACGCGGCGAGGAATTACTCAAAGCGCCCCAAGCGCCGCCGCCTCCCCGCCCCGCTCCACGCGGTATCTGGCGGCGTGGTCCCAAACCCGTCATCGCGGCAATCAATGCCAGCCTTTCCGGCGGCGGACTGGAGCTGGCGATGACCTGCGATTTCCGCTTCATGGCACGCGGGGCAGCGGCTTCGCAGGGCGAGGTCAATGTAGGCATTCTCCCCGGCGGTGGCGGCACCCAGAGGATGCCCCGCCTGACAGGGTTGCCCAAAGCACTCGAACTGGAGCTAACCGGCCAGCGCGTCTTCGCTGACGAGGCGGAATATATCGGGCTGGTCACGAAAGCCTGCGAGCCGGCGCTGTTAATGACCGAAGTGATGGCTTTCGCTAAAGAACTTGCCTCCAAGCCACCGCTCGCCGTCGAGTACATCCGGCGGTGCGTCTACGAAGGCTGGGACCTGCCGCTGGCGGAAGGTCTCGAGCTGGAGCGCAAGCTCTTCATCGAACTGGTGAAAAGTCCAGAGGCACTGCAGAGAATGCGTGATTACGTTGCTACAGGCCAGGACCCGAAAAAAGCGGAAGACCTGGTAAAGAAGTGGCAACAGGGAAATTAAAATAACTCATTCACAGATTGTCATTCCCGCGAAGCCTGTCCCGTACAGTGATACGGGAGCGGGAATCCAGAACGTCTGGTGCCCGGATTCCAGAATCAAGTCCGAGAATTTATTGTAATAAACTCACAATAAATACAAAAAGAAGGAAGGAGAATACAAAAAATGGCAATCGACCCGAAGTTTTTCATGATAGACAAGGATGGCGCAGTCGTCATCTGGCGGTTCTATTACCCGCCCAAGAACATCTGGACGGGGGAAACGGCGCAAGAATTCAACGACCTGGTGGAAGAGTTCTACGCAGACCCGGATTTACGCGTGGGCATTATGACCAGCGCCATGCCGGATGTGTTTGTCCAGCACTTCGATGTCTCCATCCTGGTGCAAATGGGTGAGCAACTTCAGAAAGCACCACCTCCCCAACCCACCGAACGCCCCAAGCCGCGCGGTATTTACCGGCGGGGTCCCAAGCCAGTCATTGCCGCCATTAACGCCAACCTGGCGGGTGGCGGACTCGAACTAACAATGGCTTGTGATTTCCGCTTTATGTCACGTAATGCTTCCGCCGCGCAGAGCGAGGTTAACGTGGGCATACTTCCCGGTGGCGGCGGCACACAACGAATGCCGCGTCTTGTTGGCTTACCTAAAGCGCTGGAACTGATGCTTACCGGGCGCCGCGTCTTCGCGGATGAGGCTGAGAGAATCGGACTGGTTACCAGAGCCTGCGACCCGCTGACGCTGATGCCGGAGACCCTGGCATTCGCCAAAGCCCTGGCAGACAGGCCGCCGCTGGCGGTCCAGCACATCCGCACCTGCGTCTATCAAGGCTGGGATATGCCGCTGGAAAAGGGACTGGAACTGGAAGGACAGCTTTTCCAGGAACTCGTCAAGAGCAAGGACGCCCTTGAGCGTATGCGGGCTTATGTCAGCAGTGGTCAGCCGGGTGCTTCCGCGCGGCTTGCCGCGGAACGCGCCGAGGCAGAACGCGTTTGGAAGGAAAGGCTCGCCAAAAAACAGCAGGAGAAAAAATAGACTCTCAACACACCTCACCGTTGTCACTCTCTGTCCCGTACGTCATAAGAGGCTGTTAAAGAAATTTCTTGATACGGGTTTTGATGATTTACTATTCTTTAATGACCCCCTGTCATTCCGTACTTGATACGGAATCCAGGAAACAACAGTGAAAAATCATTGGCATTCGATACTGGATTCCAGCCTTCG
>JAUYDN010000048.1 GCA_030691775.1 Dehalococcoidia bacterium | reverse complement strand
CACAGCGCCTCATCCCCTTACCCCTTCTCCGCAGAGAAGGGGCAGAACTATTTTGAGAGGGGCTGACGCCCCTCTCAACCCCCTTGTGCAAGTTGGCAGTCATCTTGCTTTCCCACCCTTTGCAACCATCATTTTCATATTAAGTCCGTGGCACCACACTCCATGTGTAATTGTCAAGTTATTTCGGAGACACTACACTAGCGTTTTTTAGCCTGGATACCAACCAGAGTTTACCCTGAGCTCAACGAAGGGCTGGTATGACAGAAGGAGATTGGTTGTTATTTCATAGTTATCACATTAAAATGAACTAAAAAACCGGTATCAACTCTATCTCGTAATCCAGGATTTCAGCGTCCAGACGGCTTTTCACGATGTAATCGACGATTTTGGACATGACCTCGTTGACATGGCGGCCATCGTTACTCACGTAAGAAATGCCGAGTGTGGCAATTTGCCAGACATCGCCGTTCTCTACTTCGGCGATAGCGACGTTGAACTTGCCGCGGACACGGTTGACAATCGATTGCACTACCTGCCGTTTACCCTTGAGCGTCTGGTTTTCCGGGATGCGCAGGTTTATTTTACAAACACCAACATTCATTGCGTCACTCTTTCAGGATGGCATTATAGCATGCAGATTGGGTGGAGAGCAGAATTTCCGGTTATTTAGCTTCGTATTTAAAGCTGGCACGCTCGGCGACAATGTTGAGCAGGGTGGCGGAAGCGCCGCGGGGGGTGTACATCCCTTTCTCCCATTCACTGATTGTCTGCTGGCGGGTGCCGAGCTCGTTTGCCATCTCCTGCTGGGTCATCCCGAGGTGCTCCCTCAGAGCATGGATTTTGTTGCCGTCCCACTGTTTGCGGGCTTTCTTTTTCTCTCTAGCCATATAATAATTCTACACGCATAAGTGTAAACGAGTCAAGAATCCTGGCTTTAAGCTATAAGCGATAAGCATTAAGCTTTCAGCCGCCAGCTAACGAATGCGCACCGTGAAGCAGGGAATAGAGGGTTGGGAAATAACCGCCGTTCTGTCATTACTATGAAAATACCGTTCATTGTCATTCTGGAGGAGTCCCGATAATTCCTTTATTCCTTATCGGGACGACGAAGAATCTGGAGGAGGGGAGTTGAATCATGGGGCCGCCTACCCCTCCCTGAGATTCTTCGCTCCGCTCCAGAATGACAACCCCGATTTTCATATTTCGTGGTGTCGCTGGCATAAGACATGTAAGATTCCAGCCCCGTATCAGAGTATGGGGTAAACTCCGGCTGGAATCCAGAGTGAAGCTTTTTACATTCGTGAGTGCCTGTAACCACGTGGGTAAGCCATTCGAGTTCTGTTTTCTGCTATAATGTTGTCTATGGTAAAAGTGATCGACCTGGAGCTTGACCTCCCACCAGATGCGGAGCAGTTAGTATCGCGTCTGAAGGATTACCTCTTTCGTTCCGATGAAAAAGGGCTTGCCAACTATGGCAATGTCTTCGGTTTACAGAGGGCGCGCGCCCTTGATTTCACACCGGATGAACTACAGCGTTTGCGCAAGGAGCTATCACCGGCGGAAATCGACCGCGTGCTGATGGAGCGGGCGCAGGAAGCCGTCGTAAGTCTACCACAGTTTATCAAGCAGATGGACGAGGCAGGAATCGAGTGGGGATGCGTTTTTGCCGGGGACGCGGACAAGACGGCGGCAACTGTCTCGCGGTTTCCGGACCGGTTCAAGGGTACGGTCATTGTCAACCCGCACGATGGTATGAAAGCGGTGCGCGAGTTGGAACGGGCGGTAAAAGAAATGGGGCACAAATGCTTTTACGCCAGCCCTTTCCGCTTTGGCATTCGCGCCAACGACCGTCGCTTTTACCCGCTTTACGCCAAAGCCGCCGAGTTGAACATCCCGGTCTTTATCTATACCACTATGACCTACCGGACCGACCTGCCGATGGACATCGGGCGGCCACTGTACGTTGACCACGTGGCGATGGACTTCCCGGAACTTAAAATCGTGGCGGGGCTGGGTGGCTGGCCCTGGGTGCCGGAGGTTATCGGGCTGGCGCGGCGGCACAAGAACCTCTATATCAGTACGGCCGGACACCGGCCAAAATACCTGGCGGTGCCGGGCTCGGGGTGGGAGATGCTCATGCAATACGGCAACACTTTGCTCCAGGATAGGGTCGTGTTCGCCTCGAGTTGGTTTACCTTCTCCATGCCCGTCAAACAGGTTATCGAGGAAACGCTGGCGTTGCCACTCAAGGATAGTGTCAAGGAGAAGTGGCTTTATCATAACGCACGGCGCTTGTTCGGGATGGAGTAGCAGAGTAAGTTAAAACTCAAAATTCAAAAGCCTGCCCTTGCGAAGGCGAGGGTCAAAACCACAGGTAAAAAGTCAAAACAGTGTGTAAGTGCAACAGCAAGTTCCGGCATTATTTCAGTCATATACTACGCAGAGCATAAACATGTTTGCATAAGACGATTTGTGGTGGGTTACGTCCTCTCGAAATCTGAAAGCCGACACCCCTTGAAACCGGACTAACCCACCCTACAAGATGTAATCTACTTAATGCTCTGCGTAATAACTTTATCATAACGCACGGCGCTTGTTCGGGTTTGAATAAGAAGCAAGCAGAAATAAGATGTTCCCCCTTTTGTAAAGGGGGATGAAGGGGGATTTAAGCTCTAAAAAATCCCTCTCAAATCTCCCTTTACAAAGGGAGAGGATTCTGGAAAGAAGGCAAAAAGTGGCGGACATAAGGATTGAAAAGCTAGCAGACCTGCTGGTGAACTACTCCGTTTCGGTGAAACAGGGCGATAGGGTGATGATACAGGGTGATACTGCCGGTGAACCTCTTTTAAAGGCAGTGTATGCGAAGGTATTACAAGCCGGCGGGCATCCTCTCCAGATGACCACCCTCTCCGGCTCCGATGAGCTGTTGTTCCGCTATGCCAGCGAAGAGCAGTTGAAACACGTCCCGGAACCGATCAAATTAGCGTACAGCACATATGACGTGCGCATTTTTATACTTGCCGACCCTAATACCAAAGCGTTAAGCAATGTCGACCCGGCACGAATCGTAACGAGGGCACAGGCGCGGCGCGACCTCATGCAGATATTTCTCAAGCGGGCGGCGGCCGGCGAATTGCGCTGGGTGCTGGCTCCATACCCAACCAATGCCTTCGCCCAGGATGCAGAGATGGGACTCGCTGAATACGAGGATTTTGTGTACAGCGCCTGTATGCCGGACATGAATGACCCCATCGGTTACTGGCGGAAATTCGCTGCCTGGCAGATGAAGGTTGTGGAGTGGCTCAAGGGCAAGGATAAAGTGCACATCAAGGGTAAGGATACCGACCTGCGCTTGAGCATTGCCGGGCGCACCTTCGAAAGCTGTCACGGCGAACGTAATATGCCGGATGGCGAGGTCTTTACCGGGCCCGTCGAGGACAGTATCGAGGGGCATGTGACCTTCTCCTACCCGGCGATTTACCAGGGGCGGGAAGTGACCGGTGTCCGGCTCTGGTTTGAGAAAGGCAAAGTGGTGAAAGCCACGGCGGAAAAGAACGAGGAATTCCTGCTCAAGACGCTCGATACGGACGCGGGCAGTCGCAACGTGGGCGAGTTCGCCATCGGTACCAACGAGGGCATCACGAAGTTCACGCGGGAAATCCTGTTCGATGAGAAAATTGGCGGAACAATCCACATGGCGCTGGGTTCCGGCTACCCGGAGACGGGCAGTAAGAACGAGTCAGCCATTCACTGGGATATGGTCTGCGACCTGCGTGACGGCGGCGAAATATGGGTAGACGATACCCTGCTCCATAAAAACGGGAAGCTCGCGGTGAATTTTTAGTCTTTTTGTGGTGGCACAGGCGTCCCCGCCTGTGTGCTCTTACTGAACGCCACCGCGATGCCCGCCAGAATCAGCAACCCGCCGATTATCTCCACTACCTTTGGCGCTTCCCCCAGTATCGACCATGCCAGCAAAGTCGCGCCCACCGGCTCACCGAGTACCGCCACCGTCACAATTGTCGCCGGCATATATTTCAGCGCCCAGTTGAGAGACGTATGCCCCACAAGTTGCGGTACCAGCGCCAGCAGGATGAACATCAGGTACGTCGTTCCGGAATAGCCCTGTAGCTTTTGACCGGTAATTAAAACCGCCGCCATAAGAAAGACCGCTGCGGATAAATACGTCAG
>JAUYDN010000043.1 GCA_030691775.1 Dehalococcoidia bacterium | reverse complement strand
CACGAAATCGCACCAGATTTTCGGCGCCATCGGTGTAACTGTGGACCACGACCTGCATTTCTATACGACACGCGGCAAGGCGGCGATGCTGAGCTGGGGTGATGGTGATTACTGGCGGGAGTACGTGGCGCAGGCGATGGGGCTTTAAAGAGAAATAGCCAACTGCCAAACAACAAGTGTCAAGTCCGCCCCTTTCCCCTCCGCCAGGCTTTGCCCTAAAAGTGCTTTTATTTGTCACCATGAGTCCCCCGGCTTTGCTCAGGATAAAATCCGCGAAGGGTCTCCCTGCCTGCTCAGTAAGCTGGGAGATTCTTCGTTCTCCCGAGTGCATCGTTCCGATGACATCGGGACTCAGAATGACATTTGAGGCAATGCCCCTCCGCCATTAAGAGGAGCCTAGCGACCCCGTATCAAGTACGGGTTCACCGTGAACGGGGCAGGCCGTGGTAATCTCTTGCCACCGAATAACGATGTGAGATTGTGAAAAGTAAATGGTACCGGTTTTTCCGAGCTAGCGGTTTGACGTATCGGTGTTTGTTTTTGGTGTTTAGAGTTCAGGATTTAGTGTTTCTCGTAAAGCCTCTCCAGCCTTGCTACCACCTCGTCGATGGTCTCTTCTGCGGTAGATGCCCCACCCGTCACCCCGATGTGCTTGTGCCCCTTCAGCCACGCTGGCTTGATTTCGTCCGCGGTCTCTATCAGGTGCGTCTCAGTCAGCCGCCTGCAAAGCTCCGCCAGCCGGTTGGTGTTGGCGCTGGTGTGGTCGCCGACCACGAACATCAGGTCGACCTTTTCCGCGAGTTTCTGAGCGGAGGTCTGCCGCCGGCGGATATCGTGACAAATGGTATCAACGATGTGTAGCTCGGAATCCTTGGCGAAAGCTGTATCCAGCAGTGCTTTAACGAAGTCGATAAAATTAGCAGGAATTCCTGTGGTCTGTGAAAGTATACCTACCTTTTTGGGAAGCGGGTTGAGGGTGGCAATGGCTGTGGCATCGCGAGTTGCTATGCCCTTGTCCCCCGCCCATGCAAGGATTCCCTTCACCTCAGGGTGGTTAGCGTCACCGTAAACCACGACGAAGAAACCGGACTTTGAAAGCCGCTCGGCGACTGCCTGGGCGCGGTGGACGAAGCGGCAGGTGGTATCGATGATATTCACCCCGCGCTGACGGATTGCCGCTTCCACTTCGGGACCGACGCCGTGCGCGCCGATAGCGAGGGTATTGCCTGTCATCCCCTCGATGGTACTGGCAACCGATACCCCGATATCCTCGAGCCGTTGTAAGACCTGCTGGTTGTGTACCACGGCACCGAGCGTTTCCACACAGCCGCGTTCTTTCGCCACCTTTTCCAGTGTCGTGATGGCGCGCTTGACGCCGAAGCAGAACCCGGTGCCGGCGGCTTTTTCGATTTTGACACTCATTTCATTACCTTTTCTGGATTATGCCATTCTTGATACGCAGAAACTAGACGTTAACCTTTAACCTCCGTAAATACGGCCGCTTTTGTCATTCTGGAGGAGTCCCGATAATTCCTTTATTCCTTATCGGGACGACGAAGAATCTCAGGGTGGGGAAGAGGAAATCATTACCCTAGAGCGTATCGAAAGGCTTTGCAATGCTATTGTATGGGTGTAAATGAATTTTTTCAATGGCTTATGAGTGGGCAGTGTTATTTATTATCCCCATAAGCACCGCGGTATCCCGGTGGTAAAAGTTCCGCGATGCGCGACATGATGAGCCGGGTGTCAGCGTCCCTGTCTTGTTTACCCTTGCTCCTCGGCAGGTCAAACGGCTTACCATAGTGGATGTGAATCACAGGGCGTTTGAGAAACCAGCCCGTGCCTCTCATTTTCTCCGTGCCATATATACCGACAGGCATCAACAGAGCGCCGGTACGGTGAGCCATCAGCGCCGCGCCATTCAGGGCAGGGATGAGACTGGCATTTTGACTGCGCGTGCCTTCCGGGAAAATAGCCAGTGCCAGCCCTTGTTTCAAGTAGTCTTCCATCTTGCGCAGGGTAGCTCTATCCGCCTTGCCCTGGTAGACCGGGAACGTGCCGTACGAGGTCATCCCCCACCGTATAAAGGGATGGCGGAAAAAACCCTCTTTGGTGGCGAATTTGGTCTCGCGTTTCATTGTAAGACACACGATGCACGGCTCGGCGAAGGTCATGTGGTTAGACACGACGATTACAGGACCGGTGCGCGGAATATTTCCCCGTCCGGTGATGTGCCAGCGTGTGGTGAGGAAGAAGAACGACCTGACGGCGAATTTACTGATGGCAAAGAACAACCGGGATAACAAAGCCAACCTTCTTAATTCTATGATAACAGGTTGATTATACCTTCACGCGAATGCGGGGGCAAGAGGAAGACAATCGATTAGGTGGTTAGTTCGTTCCAAAGGTCGAGTCCCGCTTGAGTCAATTGTGGTTTAAATCCTCTGGTTAACACCACCGCCGTGGTATTCCCGTCCCAGATTTTAGAAATTGGAGCTAATTCGCATTAACTATCATGTTGGCACAAACCGAATGGTGGCACAGGCGTCCCTGCCTGTGCGGCTTTTCTCCATCAAACCGCCATCATGTTCGCACAACCGAATAAGCTTTCTTTCACCAGTTGTCTATACAGTCTAAATTTTTTATCTACTTGCCCGTGTGCACGTGTAAACTCAACCCACTCTTTCAGCTTCTTGCCAGTTTTTGCGGGCAGGTTCCGGATGACGGCTATTTCCATTTCTCGCGGCGATAATGGCATGATAACCTCCCCTTGCCCCGCTTCTCAAAATACGAAACTCTAAACTCTAAATCCTAAGTAAATACGAAAAACAAATATGCAAAACACAAGAAACGGGGTAATATTTTGTCCGTAGGTGAACGCTTACAGCTTATAGCTTAAAGCTATCCTAACTCCCCTTTTTCATACATTATAGCGCTTACAGCCACCAGCCCGGCAGTCTCGGTACGCAGGATACGCTTCCCCAGCCCCACCGGTACGATACCTCTCCGTCGCGCTAGCTCGATTTCCGCGGACGTGAACCCGCCTTCCGGACCCACGAATACCCGCAGTAATTCTGTCTCCTTGAACGCATGACTCTTCAAGACGGTTGAAATACCACGGTTTTTCTCCCCCTCCCACAGGATTATCCCCGGCACTGGTGAATCTTTGCAGGCGAGTTCGAAATCGATTGGTGGGTACAATGCCGGTAAAACCACCCGGCCGGACTGCTCGGCGGCTTCGCGGATTACGGCGCGCCACCGCTCCAGCTTGCTCTCCGAGGGCATTCCTGTGACGCATCTTTCGCTGATAAAGGGCCAGAAGCAGGTCACACCCAGCTCCACCCCCTTCTGCAGAACGAACTCGAACCTGTCCGCCTTGATGAGCGCCTGGTAGAGCAGAATGGTAACGGCTGGTTCGGCGGTGCCGCGTTCTCTGTGGACTATTTCGCCGGTTACTGTATCGTCGGCGGAACTACCAATCAATACCTCATATTCCCAGCCGGTGTCGTCAAGGACGGCAATTCGGTCGCCGGGTTTCAACCTCAGAACGCGGGCAATCTGGCGTGCCTGCATACCACTGATGCTGACGTTATCGCCCGTAATCGCTTCTGGCTGAACAAAAAATCGGTGCATTGCATTCCTTTGTCGTTCTGACCACAGGTCGGAATCTCCTCTACTCATTCAGCAGAACAGAGTGAGGTCGTCTGATAATTCTCTGGATTGTCGGGTCAAGCCCGACAATGACAAACAGAGATGATGGATTCCAGCTTCCGCTGGAATCCATCATCCACAAATTGTCATACCAGCCCCGTATCAGAGTATGGGGTAAACTCCGGCTGGTATCCAGATGTGAACAAAGCACCATAGTAGTAAAAATCATTTTCAGACAGCCTCTGACAATTCGTTTTTACAGCTCATTGGTGATTCAGCCTGCACGGTAATTATGTAGAAAAACGGTCTCTCAAGTCAACCTGTTCGGACGCAAATGCCTTGAATTGTTTGTTTGCTTGACCCATAATGATAATATTCTAGCTCTGCGTGGGAGACAAAAATGGCAGGTCTGACAGCCGGGAAAATCAGGGGCTTGCAGCAGGTAGCGAACGAAGGCGGTACTTTTACCGTGCTCGCGATGGACCACCGCGGCTCGTTCAAGCAGATGGTCAACCCCAAGGACCCGGATAGCGTCAGCTACGCCGAGGTTGTCCGGCGTAAAATCGAGCTTTGTAAGTATGTGGCGCCTTATGCCAGTGCGGTCTTGCTCGACCCCATTTACGGGGCGGCGCAATGCATCAGCGCGGGCGCTTTGCCCGGCGGTAAAGGCTTGCTGGTGAGCATCGAGGAGAGCGGTTACGAAGGTGGCAAGGAAAACCGGGTGACGCGGTTACTGACCGATTGGGGTGTCGAGAAAATCAAGCGGTTGGGCGCCTCGGCGGTCAAGATTCTCGTTTATTACCGCCCCGACCTGAAGGACCTGGCGAAAAAACAGTTAGCCACAGTGAACGCGGTCGCGGAGGAGTGTCTCAAGTTCGATATCCCTCTGTTTGTGGAGCCGGTAAGTTACCCCGTTGGGAATGAGGTTGGTAAACCAGAAGAGTTCGCCAGACGTAAAGAAGAAATTGTAATCGAGACGGCGCGGCAGATAACGGCATTGCCAATCGATGTGTTGAAGGCAGAATTTCCAGCCGACCTCAGCTACCGTAAAGACGAGCGTGACCTGGCGAGATTGTGCCAGGAACTGGATAAGGCATCGAGGGTGCCCTGGGTTTTGCTCAGTGCTGGCGTGAATATCGAGACGTTCAGTATGCAGGTAGAAATTGCCTGTGAGGCGGGGGCTTCCGGTTTTCTGGGCGGCAGGGCAATCTGGCAGGAAGTGATGCCGATTACCGACCCGCAGAAACGGGTGGAGTTCCTTACCACCACGGTCGCCGAACGGATGAAGCGGTTGAACCGTATTGTCTCCGAGGACGGGAAAGCCTGGTGGCGGAAATTCGGCGTGTCACTCGAAGATGTGAGTGCCGCTGTGTCCGAAGAGTGGTATCGTAAATATTGATCTCTTAAACACTAAAGGTTTCAGCCTTATTGAAAATCGGAAACTGAAAACTAAATACTAATACGAACGCATTAAAAAATCATACATCAGACCTAAAAAGCCCTGTCGTTGCGAGACCATCCCGATATCATCAGGATGAATCGGGAGGCGAAGCAATCTCTGCCTCAGAAAGGGAGCGCCATCAACGATAGATTGC
>JAUYDN010000144.1 GCA_030691775.1 Dehalococcoidia bacterium | reverse complement strand
CGATAGCATCGGGACAACGAAGAATCTGGTGGTGGGGAGGCGTTGTCTTATTCCCCCACTCTGAGATTCTTCGCTTCGCTCCAGAATGACACCCATTTCTATCCTTGTTAGTATCGGGAATGATATTAATGAGACAAGCTCCTGTTGCCGAACCTGTTACGCAGCAAAATAGTCCAAAACGATACGATGCGCAGGGTAGGTGGAGTCTCGCCGTAAACAAGAGATAACCGGATTGGGAAATTCGCTTTGATACGTGATAACAGACAAGTGATTTATCTCAAACCGAGCGAGACGAAACCCACCAGGGGCGACAAGCATTTTTACTGGTGGGTTTCACCCACAGAGATATTTATCGAGCGCTGGAAAAGGGAAAAAAGAAGACCCTTGCCAACAGGCGAGGGTCTTTTCTGTAAGGACTGCGGTAAAAAGAGCTTACACCTTCAAATCAATCGTGGTCTTCCTGACGATGTCCATTATCGCCGCGGCTGTTTTTTCATCCGGCTCGTTCAGCGGCAGGCGTGGCTTGCCCACCTTAAACCCGACCTGGTTCAACGCGTACTTTACCGGGATGGGATTGGACACAATAAAAAGACCCGTAAAAATTGGCAGGAGCTTCCGGTGAATTTCTGCCGCTTTCGCCGCATTCCCTTTAACATGGCTGTAAATCATCTCATTTATCTGCTTGCCTACCAGGTGGGAAGCCACGCTGATAACGCCGTAGGCTCCGAGAGACAGCATCGGCAGGGTATCCGAGTCGTTACCGCTCCAGACCAGGAAACCCGGCCTGGCCTCCTTGATTATCTTCGTGATTTGCTCCATGTTGCCGCTGGCTTCCTTGATGCCGATGATGTTCGGCACCTGGCTCAGGCGGACGGTAGTCTCAGCCGCCAGGTTGGTCACGGTGCGGGAGGGCACGTTGTACAGTATGCACGGCAATTTCGTGCTCCCGGCGATGGACTTGAAGTGCAGGTATAGACCCTCCTGGGTGGGTTTATTATAGTAAGGAACAACCAGCAAACAGGCATCGACACCGATTTTCTCGGCATCCTTTGTAAACTCGAGTGCTTCGGCAGTGTTGTTACTGCCGGTGCCGGCAATGACGGACCCTTTGCTTCCCACCGCCTCTTTCACCGCCGCAAAGAGCTTTTTTTCCTCCTCGTGGCGCAGGGTGGGTGATTCACCGGTAGTGCCGACGACGACCAGCCCCTCCGAACCGGACGCGAGTAACGCCAATGCCAGCTTCTGTGCCTGTTTATAATCTACCTCACCTTTCTCATCCATCGGGGTGACCATTGCTGTGATAACTCTGCCCAGTTCTTTCATTTCACCCTCCCGGGGCGAGCCAGCCCCGTTTTATCATTTCCTCGGCTATCTGGACCGCGTTTAACGCGGCGCCTTTTCTGATATTATCCGCTACAATCCACAACGTCAAGCCGTGTTTGAAAGCGGCATCCCTGTGGATGCGCCCCACGTAGACTTCGTCTGTGCCAGCCACCGACCAGGGCTGGGGATAAAGATTGACAGTGGGGTCATCGAGCACCTTCACTCCCGGCGAGTGCGATAATATCTGCCGCGCTTCATCCGGCGGGAACGGGTGGGTAAACTCGACGTGGACCGCTTCCCCGTGCCCGATGAAAGTCGGCACGCGTACACAGGTGGCGGATACCGGTAGTTCTGGCGCGTGCAGGATTTTCCGGGTCTCATCCATAATTTTCCGTTCTTCCCTCGTGTAGCCGGTATCCAGGAAGACATCGATTTCCGGCAGAAGGTTGAAAGCAATCTGGTGGGGAAACACGCGGGGTACGGCACGCTGGCCGTCGAGCACATGCCTTACCTGGGTGGTCAGCTCTTCGATGGCGGCCGCACCGGCGCCCGATACCGACTGGAACGTAACAACGATGATGCGGGTGATTGGATTCACCCGGTGTAATGGCGCCAGCGTCACGAGTAGCTGGGTGGTGGTGCAGGTGGGAGTAGCGATGATACCCTTGTGGGACGCCATATCTTCCGGATTGACCTCCGGGATTATCAACGGCACCTCCCCCTCCATACGCCAGATATCCGTATTATCGATGACTACGGCGCCCGCCCGGATGGCAATGGGCACGAGGTGACGGCTGATATTGCCGCCCGCGGAAAAGAAGGCGATATCCATGCCGTTGAAGGAGTCATGCCCGGTCTCTGTCACCGGTAGCTCGCGGTGCTTGAAATACAGCTTCTTCCCGCCGGTCCCATCGGTTGCCAGCAGGTGCAGGTCGCTCAGTGGGAAGTTCCGCTGTTCCAGGATTTTAACAATCTCCTGGCCGACTATACCCGTAACCCCGACGATCGCCACCCGGTATTGTTTCATTGCCATAAGTATACAGTTTACAGTTATCAGTTAACAGCTATTAGCTTGTACTAAACTCTAGACTTTTCATGCTCTAAACCCGAAATGCTAACCTTGTTTCAGCCTGCAGTGAAACCCTCCGACTCGTGTTAGAATAAGATGTTAAAACTAAAACATTATCCCGGGCTCCAGGTTTGACCGGATTCATATTTGCCGATTTTTTACTTTTGAACTATGGTTTTGACCTTTGAGTTTTGAGATTTGACTTACTACGCAGAGCATAAACATGTTTGCAGAAGACGATTTGTGGTGGGTTACGTCCTTTCGAAATCTGAAAGCCGACACCCCTTGAAACCGGACTAACCCACCCTACAAGATGTAATCTACTTAATGCTCTTCGTAATATTACCGTTAATCGCTGAGTGCCGACCGTCCCGATTCCATGCGGGATCCCGACAAAGTCGGGGCTGACAGCTAATAGCTTATTTATCACTCCAGCCCCAGCAGTGGCGCCAGCCCTAAAACCAGTCCTTTGTAATTGTGCACCTGTTTAACAGCCAGCAATACGCCCGGCATGTAGCATTCGCGGCTGATGGTATCGTGCCGTATACTCAAGGTCTGCCCGGCGATGCCGAAAAGCACTTCCTGGTGTGCCAGTAAGCCCGGCAGACGGACGCTGTGCAGGGCGACGCCTTCCACCTGCTCGCCGCGGCTTTTCAAGGTGGTATCTTTATCGGAAGGGACGAGGAACGGTCTGCCGCGCGCTTTTGCCATACTGCGGGCGGTGGTCAAAGCAGTGCCGGATGGAGCATCCGCCTTGAGATGGTGGTGCAGTTCGATAATTTCCGCGTAATCGAAGTACTTTGCGGCGATTTTAGCGAGGTGCATCATCACCACTGCACCGAGGGCGAAGTTCGAGGCGGATACGACTCCCACCCCATTTTCCTTTGCCAGCCGGTCGATTTCATCGAGCTCAGCCTGGCTCAAGCCGGTGGTGCCGCTGACGAGGTGGACCTTGTGTTTGATGGCGGTGCGTGCCGCGTTTACGGCGGCCTTTGCCAGGGAGAAATCGACGAGCACGTCCGGCTTCTGGCTGGCGAGGAGAGCGTTGAGGTCGCTGGTCAACGGGACTTTACCGGAACCATCGGGCAGGAGCAACGAGTCCTGCGTCAGGTTGATATCCACCGCCCCGACGAGCTTTGTTTCCGGGTCGCGGCAGACGGCATTGACGACCTCTCTCCCCACCTTCCCCAGCGCTCCGTAGACGGCTACTTTTATGGGTGTCATGCCGGACCTCCTGTGGCGTATTAACCCTGTGAGGTTGTCTGAAAATGATTTTTACTACTATAGTGCTTTGTTCACATCTGGATACCAGCGAAGGCTGGTATGACAATTTGTGGATGTTAGATTACAGCTTCCGCTGGAATCTAACATCTCTGTTTGTCATTGTCGGGCTTGACCCGACAATCCAGGGAATTATCGGACAACCTCAACTATACTCCAAACAACAATAGAATACTGAAATTCGCAACGAAATTCAAATAGGGAAAAAACATCCTGATGTTGGTGACTGGAAACTTGAATTTATCAGGAATTTGTAACGTGTGATTTGGAATTTCTCCGGATGTTACGGGTAAGGTTTCCGGTCGGGGAAGCCGCGGTGCTGGGGCGGCCGCGGCGGTCGCTGGTCGCTATCCCGTGACATGGGGGGACGATGGGTTGGCGGGGGGTGGGGGGCGGTGTGCGGGGGTCGCGTTTCTGCGGACTCACCGGGTTTCTCAAAAGCCGCTTTACGTGAAAGGGCAATTTTACCGTCTTCGACGCGGATGACTTTCACGGTGACCTCGTCGCCCACCTTGACCACATCTTCGACATTGGCGACGCGGTAAGGGGCAAGCTCGCTGATATGCACCATGCCGTCTTTACCCGGCAGAATTTCAACGATGGCGCCAAAAGCCAGGACGCGGGTGACTTTGCCGGTATAGACTGTACCTACCTCGATTTCTTTAGTCAGGCCTTCGATGATTTCAATGGCTTTCCTTGCCGAAGCTTCATCCGTGCTACCGATGATGACGGTGCCGTCCTGTTCGATATCGATGGTGGTCTTGGTCACTTCGGTGATGGTGCGGATAGTCTTGCCGCCACTGCCGATGACCGCCCCGATTTTATCCGGGTCTATTTTCATCTTGTACATACGCGGTGCGTAGCGGCTGACCTCCACGCGGCTGGTGGAAATGGTGCGGTTCATAGTCTCGAGAATCTGGAAGCGCGCCTTCTTCGCCCTGGCTAACGCCTCCTCGATGACGGCGAAGGGGATACCCTTGAGCTTGATATCGAGCTGGATGGCGGTGATGCCTTCCGGAGTGCCGGCGACCTTGAAGTCCATATCGCCGTAGTTATCTTCGATGCCCTCGATGTCGGTAAGCGTAGCGAACCGGCCGTCGTCTCCGGTCACCAGTCCGATGGATATACCCGCCACCGGGCTCTTCACGGGGATACCGGCGTCCATCAGGGAGAGACTGCCCGCGCAGACGCTTGCCATCGAGGTACTACCGTTACTGCTGAGTACTTCCGAGACGAGCCGGATGGTGTACGGGAAATCCTCTTCTCTGGGGATGATGGGCAGGAGGGCGCGTTCCGCCAGGGCGCCGTGCCCGATTTCGCGCCGTCCCGGCGAACCCAACCGCCTTACTTCTCCAGTCGAAAAAGGCGGGAAGTTGTAATGATGCATGAAGCGCTTGGTTTCCTCGATGCCCAGCCCGTCCAGCTGTTGTTCCTGGCGCGTCGAACCGAGCGTGGTGATGGCGAGTACCTGCGTACGCCCGCGGTTGAACAGTCCCGTGCCGTGGGTACGGGGAAGGACACCGGCTTCGCAGGTGATTTGCCGGAGCTCATCCAGTGCCCGGCTACTGACCCGGCGGCCTCTTTCCAGGATATTACTGCGTAACAGCTTACGCACCTGGTCATCGATGTAAGCGGCGATGTCCGCCCTGTGGAACTGCTCTCCCAGTTTGCCCGCAATCTCCGCCTGGAGGTCGTCCATCCATTGCTCCCGGTCGACTTTGTCCGCCTGGAACAAGGACTGCTCCAGCTTGACCTGGAGGAGCGGGTCGACGCAGGCCGCCATCTCCAGGGAGAAATCTTGCACCGGCGTGGTTTCTTTCGGGATGCCGATTGCCTGCCGCATCTGCTCCTGGAGGTCGATGATAGCCTTGTTTGCCTCGTGCCCGAAGCGGATGGCTTCGAAAACAACGTCTTCCGAGACCTCTTTGGCGCCGGCTTCCAGCATGACGACCTTTTCGCGGGTGCTGGCGACGACCATGTCGAGGGCACTGCCTTCCATCTGGGCGAGGGTGGGGTTCAGGATGTATTCGTCATTGATATAACCGACCCGTACCGCACTGACCGGTCCGGCGAACGGTACGGAAGATACGGAGAGTACGGTTGAGCCGCCGATAATCGCCAGGATATCGGGGTCGTTCTGCTGGTCGACAGATAGCACGGTGATGATAATCTGGATTTCACGCCGCCAGGCCTTGGGTAAGAGCGGGCGGATGGGCCGGTCCGTAAGCCGGCTGGCGAGAGTAGCTTCCTGACTGGGCCTGCCCTCACGGCGGATAAAACCGCCGGGGATTTTACCAGCGGCATAGAGACGCTCTTCGTAATCTACGGTCAAGGGAAGAAAGTCAATCCCTTCACGCGGGTTGGTACTGACGCCGAGCGTCACCAGGACGACGGTCTCACCATAAGTCACGGTCACGGCGGCGGTTGCCTGGGTGGCTAGTTTTCCGGTCGAAATGGTCAGGGTCTTCCCCCCGACCTCACACTGAAAAGAGCTGGGTGTCAACAAAAAGATTCCTCCTGAAAAGGCTATTTACGCAGACCTAGGGTCTTGATGAGGGTGTTGTAGCGGGCGGCGTCTTTCTTGCTCAGGTAGGAAAGCAACCGTCGTCGCTGGATTACCAGGTGGAGCAGACCGCGCCGGGTGTCAAAATCATGTTTGTGGGTACTGATGTGACCGGTGAGATGATTGATGCGTTCGGTGAGCAGGGCGACCTGAACTTCCGGCGAACCGGTATCACCCTTTTTACTTTCGAACCGGGTCATTACTGCTTGCTTGTTTTCTTTCTCCAAGTGATGCTCCTGGCTTGCTGCTGTTATTATTATACCTTTTTCAAATACGAGACAATTATAGCACACACTTACACCACTTCTCCACCCTGCCACCCAAGTTCCAAATCACAAGTATCAAGTTCCAAACAATTTTCAATTTTACAAACATTAAAATCTCTGGTGGCTCAGGCGTCCCTGCCTGTGCGGGGGGAATTTTCATCCTCCGTAATAACACGAAGCAATCGGGCAATGGGTGATTACAATGAAAATACATACCAACCGCCGTTTGTCATACCAGCCCTTCGGCAAGCTCAGAGCTTGCCCTGAGTTAACCGAAGGGATAAACGTAGGCTGGTATCCAGAAGTAAATAAAACTCACTGCTTTTCGGTATTTGGCAGTACTTCTTCTCCTACAACCACCCTCACCCTTTGTCCCTCTCCCTTGAAACGGAGGGAGAGGGTATAAAATTAAGAGGATTGCATCTCCGACTTTGTCGCGAGTCCGTATCCCGATTCATCGAGAATCGGACCTATTACACTCACTGCTCCCCGAGCCCCTCCCGTCCCATCTAGTGTAATGTCTCCGAAATAACTTGACAATTACACAAGGGTTGCGTGGCGCCACATATGGACTATGAAAATGATGGTGGCAAAGCGGTGGGCAAGCAAGATGACCGCCAACTTGCACAAGGGAGTTGAGAGGGGCGTC